>JACQED010000223.1 GCA_016200785.1 Chloroflexota bacterium | reverse complement strand
TGAGGCCGGGGCGCGCGGCGGCGGCCTGCACCAGGGCCGCCTGGCCGCTCGGGGCCTCGATCGGATCGTAGCGGTTGATGCGCAGGATCAGGCTGAGAAATCGCCGGGCGTCCGGCTCGTCATCTACGATCAGGATTTTCATCTGGCGATCGGCAGCGTGAAGTGGAAGGCGCTGCCGCGAAGCGTTCGCCGCTCGGCCCAGATCTGCCCGCCGTGGGCCTCGACAATCGTGCGCGCCAGGCTCAATCCCAGTCCCACGCCGCCGAAGCGGCGGGTGGTGGAACCGTCGGCCTGGTAAAACTCGTCGAAGATGCGCGGCAGGCTGGCTTCGGGAATGCCCACGCCCTCGTCTACCACCCCCACTTCGATCACCGGGCCGAGCGCGCGCGCCCGCAGCCACACTCGGCCGCCGTCGGACGAGAACTTGATCGCGTTGTCCAGCAGGTGATGAAAGAGATCGTTCAGTTGAGCGGCGTCGCCGTCCACCGGCGGCAGATCCTCCGGCACTTCGTCGATCAACGTCAGGTTGCCCTGGCTCGCGCTCTGGCGGTGATCGTCGAGGGCGGCCCTCACCAAATCGCCGAGGCCGACCGGTGCCCGGTCGAGCGGCGACGGCCCCGGGCCGGAACGGGCCAGGCTGTGGGCCGACAGGATGTTGCCGAGGATGCCGGACAGACGCTGGGCGGCGCGATGAACGATCTCCAGCGACTCGCGCTGGGCAGTCGGCAACTCTCCCAGGCTGCCCGACAACAGAAGCCCGCCGAAGCCGTTGATAAAGGTCAGCGGCGTGCGGACTTCGTGCGAGACGTTTTGGATCAACTCTTCCTTGAGGCGGGCGGCCTGGCGGACTTCGGCGTAGGCTCGCTCCAGCCATTCGGCGCGCTCCTTGAGCGCCTGATAGAGCTGCGTGTTTTCCATCGCCGCCGCCATCTGGCCGGCGACGGTGAAGAGCGTCTGGCTGTCGTCTGAGCCGAACATCGCCGGCCGGCGGTGGTAGGCGGCCAACAGGCCCACGGCCCGGCCGGCGACCACCAAGGGCGCGGCAATCCGCGAGAGGTAGAGAGAAGCTGCCGCGTCGTCGTCGCCGCCGTCCTCGATCACTTGGCCGACGACGTAGGGGGTCAGGTCTTCCGCGCCGAAGCACACATCCGACACCAGGCGGAGTTCGCGGGTCAACTCGGCGGACAGCTCGCCCAGCCTCGCCCGGCCGACGGGCCGCGCGGCATGGAGGGACAGCAGGGGCCGCGCCGCCGCCAAATATAACACGGCCGCCAGGTCGAAATCCAGGATCGGCGCCAGATGCGATAGCGCCAGATCGGAGATACCCTCCAGTTCCAGCGAATTGAGCCGGTTGCCCAACTCATACAGGGCGCGCGCCGCGCGCTCTCGTTTGGCCAGCGCGCGGCGCCGCTCGACCTCTTCGGTCACGTCGCGGGCGATGAACAGCACTCGCCGCACCCCACTGTATTCCACGCGCGACACTGAACAATGAACAACGAGACAATGAACAAAGGGGCTGTCGGCAGAAGCGGCCGGTTGAATCTGAAACTCGCGTGAGACGGCCTCGCCCTGCAGCGCCAGGCTCACGGCCTGGCGGGCCTCCGCCACGCCCGGAGGCGTCAGCAAATTGAAAAGATTGGGCGGGCCTGCCTGCGGCGACACGCCGGTCATTCTACAAAATTGCGGATTCGCATCGAGAATATCCCCGGTCTCCGGCTCGACCTCAAAGATGGCGTCGTGAGCCGAGCTCACCAGCGTCCGCAGACGTTCCTCGGAGGCCGCGACCTGTCGCTGCAAGTCTTCGGCGCGGCGACGCAGGCGGTGCGATTCGAGCGCCCGCTCGACCGTGTTGGGCAGGTCCCACAGCCCGGCTTGCTTAACAATATAGTCGTAGGCGCCGGCGCGCATGGCCGCCACCGCGATCGTCTCGCTGCCGTGCCCGGTCAACATGATCACCGGCGTCGGAATGCCTTCGGCCTGCAGGGTCTTAAGCAGCATCAGCCCGTCGTTTCGCGGCAGGCTGTAGTCGAGCAGGACGAGATCGTAGGCCGGGTCGCGCGCCTGCGCCAAGCCGCGGTCTGCATCGCCGGCCACCGTCACTGCCAGCCGGCCGTCGGCCTGCAGCGCCTGGCGGATCAGGAGCGCGTGGTCGGGGTTGTCTTCGACGAGCAGGATGCGGACGGGAGTCATCAGTAGTCAGTCGTCAGTCATCAGTAGTCAGTCGTCAGTCGTCAGATCATTTCTGGGGGCGTGAGGGGCGACTCCAGCCTAGTGATTTCATCAACCCGACAATCATCGCCGCGATTTCGTCAGCCTCTTTCAGTATCGCGTCGGCACGTTCATTCACCAGAAACTCCAGACCACGCGCAATCTCTATGCCGGTCATGACCTCATAGGCCGACCGCAGCGCAATTTCCAGAAAACGGCAGAACTCTTTGTCAGAACTGCTGCCCGCTCCCTCGGCAATGTTCAATGGGATGGCGCTGGTGGCACGCCGAACTTGACTGATCAACCCAAATCGTTCCTCGGCCGGCCACCCCTGGCTCTCGCGGTAAACCGCCACGGTGAACGCCATCGCTCGTTGCCAGAGACCTTGAGTTCCCGATACTTGTGCATGGAATCTCCTCCTGACTACTGACTACTGGTTACTGACCCCTGACCCTCAGCCACTCCTCGGCCAGTTCGGCGGCTTTGGCGACCAGGCCAACCGGGCTGGCTTTCGTCACGTAGGCGTTCGCCCCGTTGGCAAGGCAGGCCTCGATGTCGGCCGGGCGGTTGGACGTGGTGAGCACGACGACCGGGACGGCGCTCCAGCCGGGCGAGGCGCGTAGGGCGCGCAGCACATCCAGCCCATCCACCCTGGGCAATTTGAGGTCGAGCAGCACCAGGTCCGGCAAGCCGGCGGCCGATGGCGTGGCGCCTTCGACCCGGATGAAGTCTAAGGCTCGCTCGCCGTCGGCAATCACTTTCACTTGTCCCACCCGCGGACTGGCTTCCAGGCCCGCCAGGATCAGGCGGGCATGATCCAGATCGTCTTCGACCAGCACGACCAGCCCCTTGCGGGTCAGGCCTGGCCGGGGTTCGACAGGGTTATCCCACATGGGGCACGCCTTCGGACTCAAGCGAGACCAGACCGTACTCTGATGCGGCATCCGAGTCAGAATCGGGCATCTCGTCCGCCGGCACAGGCGCCGGGTCGGGAATAGTGAAGTAGAAGGTCGCTCCCGCGCCGGGCGCGCTCTCCAGGCGGATCGTCCCACCGCGCCCCTCGACGATGCGTTTAACAATGCTCAGGCCGACGCCGGTGCCATCTACCTCAATTTGCTTGAGCCGCTCGAATGGGACAAAGATGCGCTGTTGGTAATCGGGGTGGATGCCGATCCCGTTGTCTTTGACGAAAAACTCGGTTCGGTCGGCCAGTCGCCGCCAGCCGAGTTCGAGGCGCGGTTCGGGCTGCGGGCCGAGGAACCTGATGGCGTTGGAAAGCAAGTTGGAGAAAACCTGCGCCAGGCGCGTGCGGGAGTAGCGCACTTCGGGCCAAAGAGGAGGCCGGGAGAGGCGCGCGCCACTGTTCGTCAGCGGCCCGACCAGATCGTCCGTCACTTGGTTGACCACGTTTCCCACAGCTACGATTTCGTCCGGCTCTTCTAACCGCCCCACCCGCGAGAGTTCAAGCAAATCCTGTAACAGCTGGCCGAGAAATTCCACATTGGCGGCGATGCGCGAAACGTACATCTGGCCGCGATCATCCAACTGGGATTCATATTGGGATTGCAGCAAGGAGGCAAAGCCGCGCAGCGAAACGACCGGGGCCTGCAAGTCGTGGGAGACGGTATAAAAAAAGGCTTCGAGTTCGGCGTTGTTGGCCCGCAGTTCAACGGCCGACCGCTGCATGGCGTCGAAGAGTTGGGCGTTGCGTAGGGCCAGGGCCAGTTGATCGGCAATGCCGCGCAGGAGCGAAATATCGTCGGCGTTCCAGTGCCGGGGATGCGTCGCCTGCATCAGGTTGAGGCTGTAGAAGCAATCCGTCTCCTGGCCGAGGATGGGTATCCAGGCCAACGAGCGGACACCGTGGCGTTGAGACAGTTGTTGCCATTCGTCGCGCAGTAACGGCGGGACGCGGCTCTCAGTGGAAATCACCACCTGGCCGGACTGCTGAAGGCGGGCGAGCAGTTCCAGCGCGCCAGCCAGAGGGCGGCGGCCCTTCAGCCCGCGCCGTTCGGTGAGCATAGGGTTGATGTATTCATGCTCGGTCAAGATCACGCGCGCGGCAAGGTCAATGCGGCTGAGCACACAGCGGTCTACTTGGAGGCGCTCCCCCACCTCGGTGACCGCCTGCGCCAGCACCTGATCCAGGCTGAGCGAACTGTTGACGGCATGGCTGATATACGTCAACAGCAACTCGCGCGCCGCCCGCTCGGAATCACGTCGAAAGAGTTCGGCGGCGCGGACCAGGGCGGCCAATTGATCGGCCAGCAGGGCCAGCCCCTCTTCGTCTTGCGGGCCGTACGCGGCCGGGCAGCTGGAGGCGACCGTCAGCGCGCCGATGGCGCGGCCGGCGTCGCATATGGGGACAGACAATTCCGCGATAGTCGCCTGATCCAGAGCCGGCGTTGACTCCGGGTTCACTCCAAAATCGTCCACCCGGCTGTGATGACCCCACAATGCCGCCTGGCCCGGCGTGCCTTGGCCCAGCGGCAAGTGATAACGAACCGCCGGAATTTGTGAACGATCGGCGCCGGCCAGCGCGCACAGGGCCAGGTTGCCGCCGACGGGGTCAACCAGGTATACGGCCACCTTCTCGTAGCCCAGTTGGAGGTGCGCCATGTC
>JACQED010000222.1 GCA_016200785.1 Chloroflexota bacterium | reverse complement strand
GGGGCTGGCGGTGATCGTCATCGCCCTCGGGCTGATCGCCTTCATTCTGGTCGCCGGCCCGAACAGCACTGCGGCGAATCATCTGTGGCCGCTGTTCCTCTTCCCCCTGCTCTTCCTCTCCGAGCGCGGCGAAACGATCCCGTTCCTGTTCGTCCTCGGCGCGACGTGCCTCCTGCTGACCTTTCTACGACTCTCGGTCGGCAACACGCTCTCCGGCGCGCTGACGCCGCCGCTGTGGCTGGCGACGCTGGCGACGTCGAACTACTACCTCGCGCGCCGACATCTCCTGCTCGAAGTCCGCACCGAACTTCTGCGCCAGATCGCGAATCAACTCTCGAACACGCCCGACGTGGAAACGTCGTTCGAGGCCATTGCCGAAACGATCGGGCTTCGGCTGCGCCACGAACATCTTCGCCTCTGGTCCATCGACCCGGAGAGCGAATGTCTTGCCGTGCGCGCCGCGCGGGGAACGCCGAAAGAGAAATGGGAGGGCGTGAGCCTGCCGGTCAGCGGTGGCATCCCCGGCTCGGTGGTGCGCGAGCGCCGCCCGGAGCGCTGGGACGACGTGACGCGATGCCCCCATCACCAACGCCTGCCGCCGTTCGAGTGGGAGCGCTCGACGCTGGCCGTGCCGATCCTCGTCGGCGATCGGGCGGTGGGCGTGCTGGACGTCATCAGTCCACGCGCGGCCGAGTATTGGGAACTCGACGAAGAGCACCTGACGCTGATGGCCGATTCGATCGGCATCGCGCTGGCGCGCAGTCAGCACGTGCGGCGCGAGGCCGAGCGACTGCGCGACACGCTGTGGCGGGCCGTCAGCCAGTTGAGTGATTGCACGTCGATCGGCGAGATGTTCGACGAGATCGCGCGCGAGGCGCGAACTAATCTCGGCGCAGACCTCGTCGTGCTGTATCAACTTGCGCCCGGCACGGGCTACCCGTTGGCCCCGCCTTTGTTCATGGGCGGCTTCCGCGATCCGGAGAGCCTGCGCCAGCCCGAAGTGCCGAAGGACTCCACGCTGTTCGACCTGTTGGAGAAATGGGAGCCGTACTACAGCACCGATGCCCCTGCCGATCCGATTTTGAGCGGCGTCTCCCAGAGCGACGGATCGCCCGCCGATGATGGCGCGTCGGGCGCGCGCCTTCGCTTTATCTTTCGCGAGGAGGTCCGGTCGGTGGCATTTCTGCCGCTGGGCAGTCGAACCGAGCGCGTGGGCGCGCTGTTTCTCCATTACCGCGCCCGCCGCGCCTTCTCGCCGCTCGATAAACTCTCGCTGGAGGCATTCGCCAGCCTCGTCGCCGAGCAAATTAACCGCGAGCGCGCCCACTGGCGAAAATACGAAGCGTTCGGCGGTGTGATGTTCGGCGTTCACGGCCCGCTCACGCTGAGCGCTGACTCCCTGCGCCGACTCACGGGATCGGCGCGCGAGACTCTGCGCACCGATCCGGCCACCGCCGAGGCCGCGCTCGTCCAGGCGCAAAATGTGGCGCGCAAACTCGAACTGGCGGCAATGCTCACCCGCCTCGCCCAGCGCGAGTGGCTCGACGAGATCGGCTTGCGCGAGGAACTGCGCCGCGCGGCGACGAAGATCGTGCAATTCATGGAGCCCAACTGTCGCGTGCACACCGACATCCCGCCCTCGGCGGACGACTTGCCGATTGAACTGCTTGACGCGATCTATTGCCTCGCATTGGAAGCCGTGGCCAACGCCGCGCTTCACGGCCACGCGCGGCGCATTGACATCGCAGTGAGGCCGGAGCGCGCCCGCGTCTCTCTGACCGTCGCCGACAATGGGCGGGGCTTCGACCCGGACCGGGCGCGTCACGGCTCGAACGGAATCTTCGAAGGGTTGGAACTCGTGCAACAGCAATTCGCGGCCCACGGGCGCGTCGAGAGCCGGCCCGGCGCGGGGGCGAGAGTCCAAGTTGTGTTCCCGTGTCTGGAAGATGTATTGAACGGCGACGAGGGATTCGATCACGAATAACACGAATAAACGAATGACACGAATTTCCTTTGTATTCGCGCAATTCGACCATTCGTGCCATTCGTGATGAATCAGTACCCGAGGGAGACAGGATGACAGATGAGCATCGCCCGCCACTGCGCGTGCTAATGGTGGAAGATTATTCGCAATACTACGAGGGCCTGCGCTTCGAGCTTCAGCCGCACGTGACGCTCGAAAACGCCCCGGACGTCGCCACCGCGCTTCAGCCGATGGGCGAGAACCAGTACGATGCCCTGCTGGTCGATCTCGCGCTCCCGCCGACGCATTCGATCAAAGAGGGGTTGGGCCTCGTCGAGAAGATCGCC
>JACQED010000221.1 GCA_016200785.1 Chloroflexota bacterium | reverse complement strand
GCTTATCTCGCCAGCCGGCGTCGGCCAGGCTGTTCTGCGCGTCGGCGGCCAATCCCTCGTCGGCAAGCAGACTCCGAATCTCTGTCGTCAACTTGCCGGCTTCAAGCCCATCGGCGAGAGCGCGCAAGTCTTTCTGGATGCTGCCTCGCCGGAGCGCGGCGGTGAGCCGGATGGTGCGGGCGACGCTCGGATCGCTCGACAAGATGCCGAATATTTGGCCGGCCACCGTCGAGTCGGTCAACAGTCCGCGCAAGTGAGCCGTGACCTCGGGGCCGACTCGCGCGCCGCCGATCGCGTCTCCGACGTTGGAGACGACGATCGCGTTGATATTGCCGCGCTGATTGAACAGGGATTGCGCCGGCTTGAGGGGCATGATGAGTTGTGAGTTCGGGTTGTCGCCGGAGACGACCACGGCGCGAACGACGACGACGGTCGGATCGGCGCTGGCGTACAGGTCCAATCGATCGCCGGGCGCCGCGTTCAACGATTTGGCGGCGGGGGCGTTGAGAACTACCTCGTGCGGGCCGAGGTCGGCGAGTTCCAATCGATTCCCCGCCGCGTCGAACAACTCGCGCGCCAGAAGCGTCGCCGCGTCCTCCGGCCGCAGAGCGATGATCTGCATCTCGCGCTCGCTGCGCTGTCGCGTGGTGTCCACGACCGGGATCGTTTCGCGGATGGCCGGCATGACCATGTCCACCAATTTGTAACCGGCCAGGTCGGCGGCGAGTTCGTCGTAGCGGCTGTACTTGAAATAGGTCGGCAGGGCGCTGCGCGCGCCGAACGATTGCTGGCCGCCGCCGAGCCGGACGACCTCGTCGATCTCGCCCAGGCCCTCGACCGCCAGCGAACGGACGGTGTATGACAAGGTGTCGCCGGTGACGAAGGCGGCGGTGATGATGAGCGTCGCCAGCATCAAGCCCAGCACGATGAGCGCCGATTGCGCGCGGCGGCGCGGGATGGGCCGCAGGCCGAGTTTGAACATCACCCGCGCGCGCCACGCCACCAGTCCGAGCACGGCGACGACGATCGCGAGCGCCGAACCGAGGCAGCCGGCGATGGAGTTCATGTCGAGGCCGAAGAGTTTTTCCATCAATGCCCGTCCTGCACGACAAGCCCATCGCGCATTCGCACGATCCTCCCGCATCTCTCCCCCACGCCGCGATCGTGCGTGACGAGGATGAAGGTCAGGCCGGCTTCGGCGTTAAGATGAATCAGCAAATCCATGATCTCGCGCGCCGTTTCGGAATCGAGATCGCCGGTCGGCTCGTCGGCCCAGACGATGGCCGGGCGGTTGACCAGCGCGCGCGAGATCGTCGTCCGCTGGCGCTCGCCGCCGGAGAGTTCCGCCGGGCGATGGTTCGCGCGATCGTTGAGGCCGACTTGCGCGAGCGCCGCCAACGCCTTTTGGCGCGCCTCTCGCGGCCCCACGCCGGCGACCAGCAGGGGCAGTTCGACGTTTTCAACGGCGTTCAGCACCGGCAGGAGGTTGTAGAACTGAAAGACGAATCCCATCCGCCGGGCGCGGTAGTCGGTGCGCTCCCGGTCGGACATGCCCGACAGCGATACACCCTCGATCATGATCTCGCCGCAGTCGGCAAAGTCTAATCCAGAGAGGCAGTTGAGCAGCGTGGTCTTGCCGCAACCGGACGGCCCCATCACCGCGACCATCTCGCCGCGCCTCACGCGCAGGTCGATCCCGCGCAGCGCCGGCACGGTCACCGCCCCGGTGTGATAAGTCTTCTGCACCCCGGTCGCTTGAATGATAAGTTGCTCGCCCATCACGGGAAGACCTACATCTCTTTCAACTCAAACGGGAAATCGTACTTGGGCATCAGCGCCAGAAAGGGATCGGGGTCGAGGGCCTCCGGGCCGAGCACGCCTGTCCCTTGCCACACTCCGGACGCCAGCAGTTCCATCGCGATGACCGGGTTGACCGCCGTCTGCCAGACGACAGCCTGCACGCCGTACTTTTCCATGCAGGTCTCATTGTCGGCGACCTGGTAGAGATAGACCTGGCGCGGCTTGCCATCCTTGATGCCCTTCACCCATGTTCCGGCGCAGGTCTTGCCGGACATCCGCTCGCCCAGGCGAGCCGGATCGGGCAGGCAGGCCGCCACCACGTCGCGCGGCGCAACGCGGACGCCCTTCACGTCGATCGCGTGCTTGTTGTCAAGGCCGAGCATTTTGATCGCCTTAAGCGCCCCGATGAACTTGTCGCCCAGCCCGTATTTGAAAGTGACGCGCCGGCATTTTATCCAGCGCGGGACGAGTACAACTTCTTCGTGCTCGACGTTCACGCACTTGACCGGGCCGATGCCCTCACCCACGCCGCCCACTCCAATGAGCAGAACTTTCACCTTGCGCCTCCCGCCAGCGTGGGAAGCCTGACCAACTTTTCGGCCAGCGCCTCTATCGCCTTCGCCGCCGGGGATGTGCCCTCGAGTTCGACCAGCGGCCGGCCCACGGCGTCGAATTCGCCCACGCGCGGATCGGCAGGAATCAGGCCCGCGAGTTCGATCCCCTGAAGGGAACCTGCGGTGTTCAAGCCGTCGAGAGTTTGCCGGAGAGCCGGCGGCAATTCGCCCTCCACGCGATTGACGACGAGCATCACCCGCCCGACGTTGATCTGCAAATCGCTCGCCAACTTCACGATGCCCTCGGCGGCCTTCACGCCGCGCACGGTCGGGTCGGTGACGACGAGCAGGATGTCCACATCGCGCGTCGTGCGGCGGCTGAGATGCTCCATGCCGGCTTCGTTGTCAATCACGATGAAGTCGTATGCTCGGCCGAGGCCGTCAATGATCTCGCGCAGCATGTGATTGACCGGGCAGTAACAGCCCTGGCCCTCCGGACGGCCCATCGCGAGCAAATCCACGCGGTCGCCCTCCTCGACCGCGAGGCGAATCTCCGACTTGAGAAAATCGTGCCGGGTGATGCCGGTGCCGACCGATCCGCTCTGGACGCCGGCCAGCATCTCCTCGCGGATGTCGCCGACCGTGACGGTCAGCGGCAGGCCCAGGACGAGATTGAGATTCGACGACGGGTCGGCGTCAATCGCCAGCACCGTGCCGAGCCTGCGCCGCACCAAGTGGCGCACCAACAGCGCGGCCACCGTCGTCTTTCCGGTTCCGCCTTTTCCGGCGAGAGCGATCGTCGTCATTGAAGAATGCTCCTCATCTGATTCTTGTTCATCATGTTCTCACCCTGACTGCGCGCCTCAACCGCTCCACGGTATTGTCGATTCATAACCGTTCAGTCCGCCGCCAGGCCTTTACCACGAAGGCACGAAGACACGAAGGACACAAAGAAAGCGTCGTGAAACTTGGTGTCTTTGTGTCTTGGTGGTTAGAAAGGCCCGCGTGACCTGAACGCTTACGTCGATTCTTCGCAACGGAAAGCGCTGGTATTCGAGGCGTTCACGTTTCCGCCATGACCACTTCTTCCAACTTCTTCAGATTTGTATCGGTTGGGATGCCTTTCTCATCCCAGTGATATTTGCATCCCACGTAGTCGAGCAAGACGCCCTGCGCGGCGACGCCGAGCGTGTCCGCCTCCCAGCCGCCGCTCCAATTCGTCAACGCGCACGAAACGCCCACCACGCCCACTTTTCCCACGCCAAGCCCCGGCTTGAAGACCCGCAGTTCGTCGGGAATCATGAATACGTCGAAGCCGCGTTTCTCGCCCAACTTGGTGATCTGGTGGACGCGGCAGGTGGGCGTGCAGGCCTGACACTTCGCGCCGAAGTAGGTCTCGGTCGCTTTACATTTTTCCTCGGGCTGGGCCCGCAGGCAGGGCGGGACGATGACGATCTTGCGCCTCGCCGATCGGAATCGCGCGCGGTAGGCCCGACTGAGCACCTCCGTGCCGAGCAGTCCGAGGTGATATTCGATGCGCGAGCGCGACGAAAATTCGGCGTCGTAGCGAAAGCGGTGCTTCGGCGCAGCTTCGGCCAGGAAACGGTTGACGCCCTCGGTGTATTGGCCGAGCGCGAGAGCGCTGGCCGCCGCGAACTCGGCGGCCAGCGCCAGACAGCGGGCGATCATCGTGCGGGCAGGGCGGGCGCCGATCGCGGCGAAGTACTCTTGCCATTGCGTGAGGCGATCGGCTCGCGCCGACTCGCCATTCGCCCTCAGCCACGCCATCAGATGTTCGACGTCGTCGCTTCGCGCGCGCCACGCGCTGCCGCGCCGGCCTAGCCAGCCGATCCAGCCGCGCAAGGTTTTGAACAGACTCGCCGACGACGGCCTTTGATGCTGAGTAATCACCAGCCAGCCGAGAGCGCGCTCCGACCAATCCGGCATACGCGCCGCTTCCACGCCGTGCTCGCGCAGCAACACGCCGAGCGCGAGGAGTTCGAAGGCGCACTCCGCGTCGGTGCGGTCGGGCTGTCCTGACTTGCGCCGCCAGGCCCGGAAGCCGGCAATCAGGTCGCCCATGGCGACGGTGACGCCGGACGTCCATTCGTCGGCGAACTTCTCAATTGCCCGATAATAGTCGTCGGAGTTGCGCCCGTTCAACCGGAGGGAATAGGTGATGATGCGAGGCATCTGCTCCCGTCATCCCTCGCCGGCGATCTTGAACACCGCGTCGCCGGGATGCACGCGGTGCGCGACTTTCATCGCCACGTCCTGCCCCGGTCCGGCCTCGTTCACGGGTTGGTGCTCGATCTGCAGTGACGCGACCTCCTGCTGGAAGTCGGTCGAATGACCCAGGACGTGCACCGTGTCGCCCACGCGGATCGTGTCCGTCAGGTCGAGCGCCGCCACGCCAATCTTGTCGAAGAAGTGCTTCACTTTGCCCAATCGAATCCCGGACATGGTTCCACCCTCCACGCAGCGGTGAGTGGCGTGCGCCCGGAGTCGCCTCACCGGTCGCCCGTCACTCGATTCCCGTCGCCTTCAACACCCTCATCGCTCTCAGCGTCACCCATTTGCTCGGCTTGCCTTTGACTTCAATGTCGGCCCACATCTTTCCGTTGAGGCTGTGCTTCAGCGCCCAGCGCCCGTCGGCGTCACGTTTCGAGAGCGCCAACTCGATTGCGTTCTTGAGTCGCGGGTCGCGCCCGTAACCGGCCTCGGTCAACGCCAACAGCGCCTCCAACACATCGGAGGTGTATGAAAGCGGAAAGCCAAACTTGAACCACT
>JACQED010000216.1 GCA_016200785.1 Chloroflexota bacterium | reverse complement strand
AAGGCCCGAAGGCGGGACGCGAGTGATGGCGCGGCTGCCAATTCAAGGCGGATGGCAAATGGCTGATGGCCGATAGCACCAACCATCCATCAGCCATCCGCCATCCGCAATCAGCAATGGACAATATCCGCATCCTCATCGCCGACGATCACCCCCTCTTCCGCGACGGGCTGAAGGCGCTGCTGGCCTCCGCGCCCGATACCGAGTTGATCGGCGAAGCGGCCAACGGCGACGAAGCCGTCACGCTGGCCGACCGCCTCCAGCCGGATGTGATCCTCATGGACATTCAGATGCCGGGCGTCAACGGTATCGAGGCCACACGCTGTATTGTCCAGGGCAGTCCGCACATCAGCGTCCTGATCGTCACCATGTTTGAGGACGACCCGTCGGTCTTTGCCGCCATGCGCGCCGGGGCGCGGGGATACGTCATCAAGGGCGCCAGCCACGCCGAGATGCTGCGCGCCATCCGCGCCGTCGCCGGCGGCGAGGCTATCTTCAGCCCGGCTGTCGCCGTGCGGCTGATGGACTTCTTCGCCAACATGCGCCCCGCCATGCCCCCACAAGTTTTCCCCGAACTCAGCGACCGCGAACTAGAAATCCTGGGCCTGATCGCGCAGGGGCACAAGAACGCCGAGAGCGCCGAGCGGCTGGTGCTGAGCGCGAAGACCGTCCGCAACCACGTCTCCAACATCCTCAGCAAACTGCACGTTGCCGGCCGCGCCGAGGCAATTATCCGCGCGCGGGAAGCCGGGCTGGGGTAGAGACGTGGCATGCCACGTCTCTACTCGAACCGATACCCGAATCCTCGCTCCGTGATAATGTGCTTCGCATCGCCGGGGTCGGCCTCGATCTTCTTGCGCAGCGTCCAGATGAAATGCTTGATGTGCTCGACCTCTCCGGCGTATCCCGGCCCCCACACTTCGGCGAGGAGTGTCTCGGCCGGCACGGTGCGGTTGGGGTGACGGGCGAGAGTTTCGAGGAGACGATATTCGATGGGTGTGAGTTCGACCAGCTGACCGGCGACGGTCACACGCCGCTGGTCGAAGTCAATCGTCAATTCGCCGCTGGCAAAACCGTGAGTCGGGGTGAGGCTATACGCGGCCCGGGCCAGCACCGCGCCGATGCGCGCCGTCAATTCGGCGAACGAGAACGGCTTGGTCACGTAATCGTCCACCCCGAGGCGGAAGCCGCGCAATTTGTCGATTTCCTCGCCTTTGGCCGTGAGCATGATAATCGGCACAGGCGCGTAGGGACGTTCCACCGGAACGTCTCTGCTACCGCGCAACCGTTCGCACACCTGCCAGCCGTCCATTCCGGGCATCATCACGTCCAGCACCACGAGATCGGGTTTGGCCTCAGCCGCGAGGCGCAGGCCGCGTGTCCCGTCGGACGCAGTGAGCGGGTGATAGCCGGCCGTCTGTAGGTGGCTGGAGAGTAGTTCGAGCAGGGTTTCGTCGTCGTCGATCAACAGGACTGTTGCTTGGGGCATAGCCAGATTGGGAGCATTTAGCGCAAAGCCGCCAGGGCGCAAAGAAAACTTGGTGGCTTTGCGCTTTAGCGTTAGCCTGGTTTTATCAGCCCACGGCTGGGAGCGTGAACGAAAACACGGCGCCGCCGCCTGCGCCGTTTTCGGCCCAGATGCGCCCGCCCTGCGCCTCCACCAGGCGGCGACAGACGTAGAGGCCGAGGCCGTAACCGTACGCGGCCTGCGCGTCGCTGTTGTCGGCGCGGTAATACTTGTCGAAGATGCGATCCAGATCGCCGGGCGGAAGGCCGGGGCCGCAGTCGCGCACCGATAACGTGACCTCCGTCTCGTCGGCTCGCACCTCGACGGCGACGCCTTTCCCTCGCGGCGAATATTTGTCGGCGTTGTCCAGAAGATTCGCCAGAATCTCCGCCACCCGATCGCGGTCGGCGAGAACCAGCGGCAGTCCCGGTTTTGTCGGAAGGCTGAAAGGCCGGTCGGCGCGGCGGGCGCGCGTCTGCTCGACGATTTGTGTGACGAGGGGCAGGACGGACATCGGCTCAGATTGAATCACCAACTGGCCGGCTTCAATGCGGGCCGCGTTCAAAACGTCGCGCACGAGGCGGTCGAGCCTCGCCACCTGCTGGTTCACGATGGGGAGCATCCGAGCGCAGGTCGCGGTCATCGTGTCGCAGCCGGCTTCGATGTGCTCGACCGCGCCATGCATGTTGGTGAGCGGCGCGCGGAGTTGATGCGACACGACCGAGACGAATTCCGATCGCATGCGGTCGAGTTTCTGCAGGTCGGCGTTCGCCCGCGCCAGTTGATCCACCTTCTCCGCCAGTTCGCGCGTGCGCTCGGCGACTTGTTCGCGGAGGCTCGCGTTGAGCCGGCGTATCTCCGCCTCGCGGCGCCGGCGCTCGGTGACGTCGCGCAATATGACTGACAATCCGACGGATTGCCCCGTCCCGTCGGCGAGTTGCGTCGCCGTCAGTTCGACGTCCACCTCGCGGCCTTCGGCGTCGCGGCAAGTCGTCTCGTGGCCGCGGATGAAACCCGCGCCCCGGACACTCTCGACCAGCCAGCGAAACTCGACCTCGGCCGCCTCGCCGCCCCCGAGCAGGTGAGGCAGTGGCCGGCCTTGAATCTCGTCCACCGCGAAGCCAAAGATGAGTTCGGCTCCCTGATTCCAGGACTCGATGTGTCCCTCAGAGTCGAGGCTGAGAATGGCGTCTGCCGAGGCTGCCGTAATCGAAGCCAGGCGTTGTTCGTGGGCGCGCGCCAGGCGCTCGACGCGCTCTTTCTCCTCCAGCCAACGGCCGACTTGCGCAACGGCCAGGAACACCGCCATCGGGCCCACGAGGCCGTAGAGAACGATCTCGGAGGCGTAGTGGGCCGCGTGGGAATAGTAGTCGTGAATCCAACGGGCTGGCCCGATCTGGTACGTCACGGCCAGCAGGCCGAGCGCGACCGGCAGTGCCCATCGCAACGTGGCGATACGCTGTCTGAGAGTTGGGGTGGCTATCATCATGGGATTAACTCTATGCCGACAGGCCTTATCCGAATAGTACGGATTGTCATTCTTGCGGGGTGACTTTGCGCGCTTCGGGCGAAACGCGGGGCCAGCGCAATTCGGAGAAAACAATTAGCCCGGAAAGACTCGCCAGCCTCTGGCTGCGGCAATCGGTTTCAGTCCCTTGTCAGGGTAAACCGCAACCGGATTGCCTGCCATCTCCAGAAGCCCGAGGTCGGAGGTCGAGTCGCCGTAGGCGTAACTCGCCGCGTAGTCCACCTTGAAGCCGCGCGCGCTGAGATAGTCACGGGCGAACGAGGCTTTCGTTTCGTCGATGCACACTCGCCCGGCAACGCCGCCCGTGAAACGCCCGTCCTTTTTCGCCGGGACGGTTCCCACGACGTGCTCGACGCCCCATTCTGCCCCAATGCGGGCGAGGAGGGGCGTGGGGCCGGAGGAAACGAGGACGACAAGATCGCTCTGGGCCAGATGATCCTTCAGGAGTTGTGTCGTATCTTCGCGAAAAAGCGGACGAAGATAGTTGACGACAACCCAGTCGGTCATTTCTTTCATCTGGTCGTCGGTTGTCGGAGGTCAGCGTGCCGTCAATGTCGAAGAAGGCCGCCGTCTGAGCCATGGGGAGGGAGGCCGATTCAGGGGTGCGGCGGGCGCGAAGCGCCCGCCGCACCTACAAATCGCCGGCCATTCCCATCTGCCTGAGTATGCCTACTTGATCCCGACTTTTTCCTTGTGTTCCCGCACCAGCTCGCGGCGCAGCACTTTGCCCACCGTCGTCTTGGGCAGTTCGGATCGAAACTCGATCAGCGTGGGGATCTTGAACTTGGCGAGTTTGTCCTGGCACCAGTCCTTGATCTCCTGCTCGGTCAGCGCCTCGCCGGGACGCGGGACGATCCACGCTTTGGCAGTTTCGCCGCGATGCGCGTCGGGCACGCCGGCCACGCCTACTTCCAAGACCTTCGGATGCGCGGCAATGACCTCTTCGATCTCACGCGGCCACACCTGGAAACCGCCGGCTTTGATCAGTTCCTTCTTCCGATCCACGATGTAGAAGTAGCCTTCGTCGTCCATCCGGCCGATGTCGCCGGTGAAGAGCCACGCGCCGCCGCCGTCGCCCATGTCGCGCAAGGTGTTGGCCGTTTCCGTCGGCATGTGCCAATAGCCTTTCATCACCTGTGGCCCGCGCACGACGATTTCGCCGATCTCGCCCTGGGCCAGTTCGGTCACGCCGTCGTCGAGGCTAACGAGCTTGCATTCCACGTCGGGCAGGGGCAGGCCGATGGAGCCTTCTTTGTTTTTACCCATCAAGGGATTGCAATGCGTGGCGGTCGGCGCTTCCGACAGGCCATAGCCCTCGAAGAGTTTCCCGTGGGTCAGCGCCTCGAAGCGCGTCTTGGTATCGAGCAGCAGGGGGGCTGAGCCGGAGAGGCAGACCTGGATCGAACTGAGATCGAATTTGCCGGCGATAACGCCGGGGTGATTGTTGAGCGCGTTGAACATCGTCGGCACGCCGGGAAAGATCGTCGGGCGATATTGCTTGATGTGGCCGAGCACGTCCGGCAGGTCGCGCGGGTTGGGGATCAGCACCAGCGTCGAGCCGATGTTGATCGAATGCGATAGGCCGGCGACCAGGCCGTAGACGTGAAAGAGCGGGATCGCCATGAGCGTGATGGCCGTCCCCTCCTTCGTCCCCGGCGTCCAGGCGCGGATTTGCAGAGTGTTGGCGACGAGGTTGCGATGCAGAGCGATGGCCGCCTTGGCGAGGCCGGTCGTGCCGCCGCTGTACTGGAACAGCGCCACGTCGTCCGGCCCCACGTCCACCCTGGGCCGGGCCTGCGCCTTCACCCCGGACAGCACGTCCTTCAGCCACACGTCGCCATCGGCGAGCGCGACGCGGTGCCCTTGTTTCTGTTCCTGGGTCAGCGTGAACGCAAGGCTCAGGGCGGGCGGCAGGTATTCCTTGATCTTGGTGACGACGACTTTCTTGAGACTGGTCCCGGGCTGGACCTCCTTGATCCGATTGTAGAAGTTGCTCATGACCACGGCGAACTCCGCCCCGGAATCGGCGAGTTGATGCTCGATCTCGCGCGCCGAGTAAAGCGGGTTCGTGGCGACGACCGCGCCGCCGGCTTTGAGTATGCCATAGAAGGTGAAGACGAACTGCGGCGTGTTGGGCATGAAGATAACGACGCGGTCGCCCCGCCTCACCCCCAGGGCGGTCAACCCGGCGGCGAAGCGATCGCTCAATCTGTCGATCTGCGAGTAGGTCAGACTGGCCCCTTTGAAGATCGTGCACGGCCTGTCGGGAAACTCGCGCGCGGTCTCGACCAACAAGTGATGGAGCGGAACTTGAGGGTAGGGGATCAGTGAAGGCGGAACTCCAGGGTCGTAGTGCTGGAGCCAGCGTGTATCAGCCATTGAAACCTCCCGCGCGGAAGTATAGCTCACTCGCCGCCTTTGTCAATTCAATCGCGCCGCCGACTCTCATGCCTTCCGGGGAAGGCCGAAGTCGTCTATCGCCCGTCCGCCGTAAACCCGCGCCAGGTTCTCCTCCTGTGTTATAATCGCGCCCGTTCACACGGAGGCAAGGACAGTGACAGTCTATTTCAATGTGGCTCAGATCGTCCTTTCCGTCGCGCTCATCGCGGCGATCATTCTTCAAAGCAAAGGCGCGGGGCTGGGCGGCCTGACGGGCGGCGAAGCCGGCGGAGTCTTTCGCACGCGGCGCGGACTGGAGAAGACGCTCTTCAACCTCACCATCGTGCTGGCCGCGGCCTTCTTCGCCGTCGCCATTGCAAACGTCATCATCACCGGGTGACACCGGAGAAGTGACGGGTGGCGCGTGACGAGTGGCGGCTGTCACCCGTCACCCGACACTCGCCACTTTCGCGAATGGCTCGCATGCGCCTTCAGGCGCTGATCGCGCTGGTCGGCATGATCCTGGTCGGCTGGCTTCTGCTTCTCCAGTCCGGCGGATTCGTCTATAGCACCGTCGCCGCCCAGGGCGGCGTCTACACCGAGGCGCTCATCGGCCAGCCGGGGCGCTTCAACCCCCTGCTCGAAACCGGCAATCAAGTTGATCGCGACGTCGATCGGTTGATCTTCTCCGGCCTCACGACGTGGGACACCGCCGGCAAGCCCGTCCCCGATCTTGCGGCGAGTTGGTTCATCAGCCCCGACGGCCTCACCTACACTTTCAATTTGCGCGGCGACGTGCGCTGGCACGACGGCCAGCGCTTCAGCGCCGACGACGTGCTGTTCACAATCAGCCTTCTGCGCGATCCCGCCTACCCCGGCCCAGCCGACCTCGGCGCGCTGTGGCGTTCGGTGACGGTGACGCGCATCAGCGACCTGTCGCTCAGTTTTACCCTGCCGGAGCCCTTCGCGCCGTTCCTCGATTACACCGCCGTCGGCATTCTGCCCGCGCACATCCTGCCGGGAGTGTCTGCCGCCGACCTGAAGACCACCCCGTTCAACCAGACGCCCATCGGCACCGGCCCGTATCGCTTCGTCAGCCTGGGCACGAACCCCACGGCGACGCCGAGTGCGCCCGTCGCCGTGAGCGAGGTTCTGCTCGAAGGCAATCCGTATTACTACGGCCACCCGCACCTTCTCAATCAGATTCGGTTTCGTTTCTATCCCGACACCCATACGGCCTTCCAAGCTTATCTCGACGGTCAAGTTCAAGGCATTTCGGAAATCGGGCCTAAGGAATTGCCGGCGGAGCTGACCAACCCCAACTTGAATCTCTTTTCCACTCGCTTGCCCAAGTTCAGCCTCATCTATTTGAATCTCGAAAAAGATCGCGTGCCGCTTTTTCAGGAGAAGAAAATCCGGCAGGCTCTGCTCTTCGGGCTGAACCGCCAGTGGATGGTGGATCACCTGCTTGCGGGCCAGGCTTTTGTCGCGACGAGTCCGATCGTGCCGGGGACGTGGGCCTACAATTCGAATCTGATCCCGGTTGATTTCGACCCGCTTCACGCGGCGAGCGTGCTCAACGAGGCCGGCTGGGCCTTGCCCGCGGCTGCCGCGCCGGGGACGGAGAACTACGTTCGCAAAAAGGCGAAAGAGGCGGGCGCGTTCACTCTCTTGACGCCCGACGATTCACAACACGTCGCCATCGCGCAGACGGCGGCCGAGGATTGGGCGAAAGTCGGCATCAAGGTCACGGTTGAGGCTCAACCCGCGGCCACGGTGATCGATCACCTTGTCAAGCACGACTACGAGGCCGCGCTGATCGATATCAACTTCTCGCGCTCGCCCGACCCCGACCCTTATCCCTTCTGGCATCAGACGCAGATCGAGAACGGGCAAAACTACGGCAACTTCAATCACCGCGACATCAGTCAACTGCTCGAAACGGCGCGCGTCACGACCGACTTCGACGCCCGCGCCAAACTGTATCGCTCGTTTCAAGCCAAGTTCGCCGACCAGACACCGGCCCTGCTGTTGTTTTATCCGATATATACGTACGGGGTGGATCAGCGGGTGAAGAACGTCCAGATCGGCCCGATGGTGGATCCGAGCGATCGCTTCCGCGGCCTCGCGGAGTGGTACGTGGTGACGCGACGGGTGATCGTGACGCCAGGCGCGGAGTCGACCGCCGGGCCGGCGCCGGCATCGCCGTAGGCCGTTTCTTCTTGGCGGCCTTCGCGGCTTGGCCGTTTGCTTCCAGTTCTTGCAGCAGGCTCAGTCGTGGAATTCGTGGGGGCAATCCTCACGCGCCCTGGCTGACGTCCACCCACATCTCCCACTTCCCCAGCCCGTCGTAAGCCGCATACTTGTACGAGTCGGACAGGCTCGGATAGTTGTAGACCGCCTGAATGAATTCGTCGATCGTGCCGCCGCCGACCATCACGTGCGCGCCGATGTGAATCAGTTCGGAGGCCAATTCGCCGATGAGGTGAACGCCGAGCAGTTTCTTGTCCTCCGGCGAGAAAATGAGTTTGAGCATGCCGCTCAAGTCGCCGATGATCTGCCCGCGCGGACTCTTCTCGTAATACGAGCGACCCACGAGATAAGCGACGTCTTTCTCGCGGCACTCTTCCTCGGTCAATCCCACCATCGAGATCTCCGGGATAGTGTAGACGGCCAGCGGCAGGACCGGCGAGACGCGCTCCTTGTAGAACAATCTGAAGGCGTGCACCATGGCCACGCGGGCTTGCTCCATCGAGGTCGAGGCCAGCGCCGGAAAGCCGATCACGTCACCCGCCGCGTATATGTTGGGAACGTTCGTCTGATACTTGTCGTTGACCAGTATCAGGCCCCGCTCGCCTGACTTCACGCCGAGAGTGTCAAGGCCCAGCCTTTCCACGTTGCTCTTGCGCCCGGCCGCCCACAGCGCAATCTCGCACTCCAGAACGTCGCCGCTGTCCAGCGTGAGGTCGGTGTGATCGTCGTGAACGTTCACCGCGGTCACCCGGTTGTTGAAGACAAAGCGCAGTCCAAGACTCTCCAGCTGGCTCTTCAGCCGCTGGGCGATCTCGCCGTCCACGAACGGCAGCAACCGATCGCGCGTCTCGACGAGCGTAACCTGCACGCCCAGCGCGGTGAAGACGGAGGCATACTCACAGCCGATGACGCCGCCGCCGATCACGGCCATCGTTTTGGGGATGCGATCCATTCGCAGAATCTCGTCCGAGTCGTAGATCATCTGATTGTCGAAGGGAATGTTCGGCGGATGAAAGGGGGTCGAGCCGGTGGCGATGAGAATGACGTCGGCAGTCAGGTCTGCTTCCCCACCCGCCTTCAAGCGCACGTGGACGGTGTGAGGATCGGCGAGCGAGGCCTCGCCCCACACCACCTCGACGTTGTGCCGCTCGAGGTTACGCGTAAGGATGTCCCACTCGTTCTCGACGACGATCTGTTTGCGGTACATGAAATCGGAGACGGTCAGGCCTTCTTTGAGAGAATAGTCAATCCCGTACAGCCCGCGCTGGCGCAAGCCGGAGAAGTAGAGCGCCGTCTCGCGCAATGTTTTGGAGGGCACCGTGCCGGTGTTGATGCCCGCCCCGCCGAGGTGATCGGCGCGCTCGACGATGGCGACCTTCTTGCCGTAGTACGCCGCCTGCGCCGCGCCTTTCTCCCCAGCCGGGCCGGAGCCGATGACGATGAGATCGTAGTCGAACGAGATAGTCATTGCCGCCTCACAGCCCGCGTTTTATCTCTTCCGCCTTCGCGGTTAAAAACTCTTCGCGGTCAGCGTAGTTTTTCAATGCTAATTGTCTAATTGTATACCACACTCCTGCCCCCGCCAACGCCAGCAAACTAATCCAAATGCCTACCTGAAACGACTTCGACTCGAATTGAAAGACGACGCTGTGATGTCCCGCTGAAAGCGGCACGGCGCGGAAGAGAAGGTCGGCGCGATGGATTGGCGTCGGCACGCCGTCCACAGTCGCGGCCCAACCCGGGTAGTCGGCGTCGGTGAGGACGAGCAAGCCCGGCGCGGAGAGGTCGGCTTCGATGGTGACCCGCTCGGGGGTGTAAGCGGTGATTTTGGCCGAGCCGGGAGGTGACGGGCGACGCCCGCTCGCCTCGCTCGGGGCGCTCCGCAAGGTGACGGGTGACGCGAGGCTGTCAGAGGCGATGGTCTCGCCGTCCGATAGGATCACTATCTGCGCCGGATCGAAGTCGGAAGCGCGCATTCGGGCAGTGGCCGAGACATCGTCAGGGATGATTTCGGCTTGGCCGACGACGAAGGCGCGAGGAAGAACGTCGAGGTTTTCGTACGTCTTCACGTCGCCCGAATATGCCAGCCGATAGTGACCCGTTGAGGAGAGCACCAATGGCGCAAACGCGCGATTGCGCTCATTAACAAGGGTGAGGCCGTGGATGACGATCTCACCGCCCGGCAACAATCCGCGCACCGAGATCGAGCGCAGTCGGCGCGCGTCGGCCCAACTCAGCCGGGCGATGTAGTCATTGATCTCTGGATGGTCGGGCCAGAAGTGGCCGGCGACAGTCGCGGGCTGGTGAGCAATTGCGCCGGGCAGGTAGGCCCCCTCTGCCGTTTCCGTTCCGGCACGCAGAGTGAAGGTCTTCGTCTGACCGTCGCCGAAAGTGACGTCCACCGCCGCAACGGGAAGACCGTCCGTCGCCGATTGCGATCCGCTCAAGAACGAGACGACGCTCAACGCGGTCGCAGAAAAATCGGGCATGTCGGCGACGGTCGCAACCTGTCCGTCGGCGAGGCGGGCGTGATGAGTGAAGTCGTAGTAGATGCCGTCGATCCAAAAATCGAAGGTCTTGTCGGCGAGGAAGTATTGCGCGTTCGCCAGCGACAACGCGCGGCCATCGGGAACGTCGGCGGGAGTCTGGATGATGTTCTCGCGCAACCGCCCATCGTCCGTCAACGGGCGG
>JACQED010000215.1 GCA_016200785.1 Chloroflexota bacterium | reverse complement strand
GAATCGCTTCGCGCGAATTGCACGAAAGTGATCAGTCGTGCAATTCGTGGCGGGTCTTTACCTCCGATCATAGAATGCCAGCACCGTCTCCGCCACCCGTCGCACTTCGTCCTCGCGCAGTGTCTCGAACATCGGCAGGTTGAGGACGCGCCGGGCGTAGAGCGCGCTGACGGGGAAATCTTCTTCGCGGTAGCCGAGGTGCGCATATGCGCCGTGCAGGGGAACGAGCGTCGGATACATTGCGAAGGTGCTGATGCCGCGATCGGCGAGGAAGGTCATCAGTTCGAGGCGCTCTTTTTCATCGGCGGCCAGCGCGGCATACGAGTAATAGACGTGGCGCGCGTAACCAGCGGCGCGCGGCAGAACCAGTGGCGAGTCGGCCAGCATCTTGTCGTAGATCGCCGCCCAGCGCCGCCGCCGTTCGTTCCATTCGTCCAGCCGTTTGAGTTTCACACTCAGGATCGCGGCCTGAATCTCATCGAGCCGTTCCTGAAAGCCGATCACTTCGTGAACCCACTTCACGCGCTGGCCGATGTATCTCAGCATCATCGAGCCGTTCCTGAAAGCCGATCACTTCGTGAACCCACTTCACGCGCTGGCCGATGTATCTCAGCATCCGCACCTTTTCATTCAGTTCGGGATCACTCGTCGTGATCGCGCCGCCGTCGCCGTAAGCCCCGAGGTTCTTGCCCGGATAAAACGAGAAGGCGGCGATGTGGCCGAGCGAGCCGGTCTTGCGTCCCTTGTATGTCGCGCCGTGCGAGTGAGAGGCGTCTTCGAGAACCCACAGCCCGCGCGCCTTCGCCAGTTCCATCAGCGGATCCATGTCCACCGGATGCCCGTACAGATGAACGGGGATCAGCGCGCGAGTGCGGGACGTGATCTTCGGCGCGACGAGGTCGGCGGTCATGTTGTAAGTCTGCGGGTCAACATCCGCGAAGACCGGCGTGGCCCCGGTGTACGAAATGGCGAAGGCCGTCGCGACGTAGGTGTTGCTGACGGTGATCACTTCGTCGCCCGGCCCGACGCCGAGGGCCTCCAACGCGAGATGCAGCGCCGCCGTGCCGCTGGCCATGCCGATGCAAAACTTGCTGTCGCAGTATTCGGCGAACGCCCGCTCGAACTCGGCGACGCGCGGCCCGAGCGTGTATTTGCCGCTGGGCAATACGGCTTCGACCGCCGCTTTCACCTCGTCGGCGATTTCGATGTACTGCCGTTCGAGGTGATGGCTGTCACCGATTTCGGTTGCGCGCTGAGAGACAGCCAGCCAGTCGGGGGCTTTGAAGGAACGGGAAAGATCAATTTGGGTCATGATAGAATTATAACTTGAAATGACTATCGAGATTGTTTTGTCACGACGCCTCGCGGAAAAATTCCGGGCGCAAATTGAAAAGGTCGCGCTGGGGCAACTCCGCCTCGTGCCCATCCGAAGCGGCGATCCTTCAGACCCGGACGTGACAAACGCAGAGATCGCGATCAACGGCGACTTCGACGGCCCGAAGCCATTCCGCGAAATCGCCGCGACGATGCCCCGGCTGAAATGGATTCACAGCGCGAGCGCGGGCCTCAACGACATCGCCTCGCGCGATCTCGTCGAGCGCGGCGTGTGGGTGACGAACAGCGCCGGGGTCTACGCGCCCTCGATGGTCGAATACGTGCTGGCGATGCTCGTCATCGCCGAGCGCAACTTGCCGGGATGGCTCGCGGCTCAGCGCGAGCGGCGCTGGTTGCCGTGGACTGCCTTTCCCGACGGCGAACTGTACCGCAAACGGATGGGCATCATCGGCTACGGCGCGACGGGCCGCTATCTCGCACAGGCCGCCCGCGCGCTCGGCATGGAAGTGTGGGCCTGCCGCCGCACGCCCGCGTTGATAGGCACGGAGCCGCTGGATCGATTGCTGACTGCATTCGAAATCCCGACTCTGCTCGAAGCGTGCGACTACGTCGTCGTCGCCGCCTCGCTCAACTCGACGACGCGCGGGTTGATAAGCACGGACGAACTGCGTCGGATGAAACCCGGCGCGATCCTCGTCAATATCGCGCGAGGCAAGATCGTTGACGAAGCCGCGTTGATCTCTGCTCTGCGCGATGGCCGACTGCGCGCCGCGATCCTCGACGTGACGAGCGTCGAGCCTTTGCCCGCCGACAGCCCGTTGTGGGACATGCCCAACGTATTTATCACGCCGCATATCTCCGGCAACACGCGGGGCGGCTATCAGCGGACCGTGGACCTTTTCTGCGCCAACCTGCGCCTCTATCTCGCGGGCCAGCCGGAGCGCATGGGCAACCTCGTGGATTTGCGGTCGCACTTGTAACGGATCGAACCACGAAGGCACAAAGACACGAAGCCCACCAAGTTGCCTTTGTGTTCTTCCGCTTCTCGCCCGGCACGATTCGCTGGCCCTCTCGACGGCCTCGGTGCTCATCGGGACGCCTCTGTTGGCGCTGTTGGCGTGGCCCGGCTTCGTCGCGCAGGATTGGCGCGCCGTCGGTCCCGGCGTGTGGCTGGGCACTGCCTATTCCACCGTCGTCGCCGTCGCGCTGGGTTACGTCGTGTGGAACTGGGTCGTGCAACAACTTGGCGGCGCGCGGGCGTCGCTCTACGCGAACGTCGTCCCGGTGATCGGCCTCGCCATGGGCATCTTGCTCCTGCACGAGCGCCGCACGCTGTTGGGGACGATCGGCGCGGCGGCGACGCTCGGCGGGATTTATCTCAGCCGGTCGTCGTCCATCGTGAGATTGGAGAATTAGGCGTTTGAGATTGGAGACTGGGAGGATGCCAACTAAACCAAGAACGAAAGCCTCGGCCAAACAGAACTATCCCCGCGAGTGGCTCGGCGGAGCCTATCGCATGATGGCGTTGATTCGCGCCTTCGAGGAACGGCTGGCGAAACTGTATGCCGAGGGCGCACTGCGCGGGTCACTGCACTTGTGCATCGGACAGGAGGCCACCGCCGTCGGAGGCTGCGCCGCCCTTAAGCCCGACGATTACATGACTTGCACTTATCGCGGGCACGGCCAATCGCTCGCCAAAGGCCTCAGCGTTCGCGCGGCAATGGCCGAATTGATGGGCAAGGTGACGGGCTGTTGCAAAGGGCGCGGCGGGTCAATGCACCTCACCGACGTGTCGGTCGGTCTGCTCGGCGAGAACGCGATCGTCGCCGCCGGGCTGCCCGTCGCTTGCGGCGCGGCGTTCTCGGCCAAGATGCGAAAAACCGGGCAGGTCGCGCTGACTTTCTTCGGCGAGGGCGCGACGAATCAAGGCGTGTTCCACGAAGCGCTGAACCTCGCCGCCGCGTGGGAACTGCCGGTGGTCTTCTTCTGCGAGAACAACGTGTACGCCGAGATGACGCCGATTGCCAAAGAGGTCAAGGTCGAGCGGATGGCCGCCCGCGCCGAGGGCAACGGCATCCCCTCGATGCAAGTGGACGGCAACGACGTGCTGGCCGCCTACGAGACGACGCTCGCGGCTGTGGAGCGCGCCCGGAGCGGCGCAGGGCCGACGTTCATCGAGGCCCACACGTACCGGCTCGTCGGTCACATGATCGGCGACCCCGAAGTCTATCGCACCAAAGCCGAAGTTGAGGAAAAGCGCGCCGACGATCCCATTGCCCGCTTTCGCGCCCGGTTGACGAAAGACTTCGATTTCACCGCCGACGCCATTGATGCGTTGGGGCGCGAAGCTCTCGCCGCCGTTGACGACGCCGAGGCCTTTGCGCGCAGCAGCCCGCTGCCCGACCCGAGCACGGCGAATGATTTCATCTACGCTTGAAAGGATGAGCCGCGAAGACGCGACCCCCTGAAGGGGACAGCCGAACGCAAGGATTTTCTTCGCGCCCTTCGCGCCTTCGCGGTTAATTCAAATATGCCCGAACTGACCTACGCCCAAGCCCTCAACGCCGCACTGCGCGAAGAAATGCAACGCGATCCCGCCATCGTCATGATGGGCGAAGACATCGCAACGCACGGCGGCGTGTTCACGGTGAGCAAAGGGTTGCTCGCCGAGTTCGGCCCGGAGCGCGTGCGCGACACGCCGATCTCTGAAGCCGCGTTCGTCGGCCTCGCGGCCGGCGCGGCGGCGACCGGCCTGCGCCCCGTCGTCGAGATCATGTACATGGATTTCATGTTCGTTGCCGCCGACTCGGTCGTGAATCAAGTTGCCAAGATGCGCTACATGACCGGCGGGCAGGTGAAAGTGCCGCTGGTCATCCGCACTCAGCAGGGCGGCGGGCGCGGCAACGCGGCCCAGCACTCGCAGTCGCCCGACGCGATGTGGGCGCACGTGCCCGGCCTGAAAGTGGTTCTGCCCGCGACGCCTTACGACGCGAAGGGCCTGCTCAAGTCCGCCATTCGCGACGACAACCCGGTGATGGTCATCGAGCACAAACTTCTGTACCCGACCAAAGGCGAAGTGCCCGACGGCGAATACTCTGTGCCCATCGGCAGGGCGGACATCAAACGCGCCGGGAACGACGTGACGATCGTCGCCATTTCGCGCTCGGTCTTGCACGCGCTGGCCGCCGCCGACAAACTTGCCGCCGAAGGAATCTCAGCCGAGGTGATCGATGCTCGCTCGATCCGCCCGATGGATTTTGAGACGATTGTGAATTCGTTGAAGAAGACGAACCGGATGGTGCTGGCGCACGAGGCGGTGCGGTTCGGGAGCATCCTCGGCGAGATTTCGGCGACAGTGCAGGAGATGGCCTTCGA
>JACQED010000244.1 GCA_016200785.1 Chloroflexota bacterium | reverse complement strand
CTCGCCGGGCAGTGAGTTGCTGATCGCCCTCTCGCACATTGACCCGATGTTGATCGAGCAGGTGCGACGGCTTGACCGACGGGAACTGAATCTGCTGATGGCGTTGGCAGGCGAGGGGTAGTAGACAGTGAGCAGTAATCAGTAGCCAGCAGGCAGCTCGCTGATAACTGATCACAGACAACTGGAATAAGGAGCATCTTCAATGAACACCTTTCTAAACTACTTTCGCAAGAGCGAATGGTCGCCTTACCTGGCCGGAGTCGCGCTGGGGCTGGTGAGCCTGATCTCGCTGGCCGTTACCGGCAAACTCCTCGGCGCGTCCGGCGGCTGGGAGAACCTGGCTGGATACTTCGGCCTGCTGATCGACCCGAACAACATGTACTTCAAGTTTGTCATGCCGCCGGGCATCGGCTTCAACGTGTGGCTGCTGGTCGGCGTGTTCTTCGGCGGGATGGCCGGGGCGCTGCTGGCCGGCGAATGGAAGATTCGCTGGATACCGGAGAAGCAGTGGGTCGAGGTCTTCGGCCCGAGCCGCGTCAAGCGCGCCGCCATCGTTTTCGCCGGCGCGGCATTGCTCGAGATCGCCGCCGGTATCGCTGGGGGTTGCACCAGCGGGCTGGCGATCTCCGGCGGACTCGTCGCCGCGCCCGCCGCATTCCTGTTCATCGGCTCAATGTTCGCCAGCGGCATTCTGACCGCGTGGCTGATCTACGGAAAGAGGTATTAGGCTATGTCCATCATCGCTCCCATTCTCGTCGGCTTCGGCTTTGGGTTCCTGCTCCAGAAATCGGGCATGACCCGCTATCACAAAATCGTCAACGCCTTCCGCTTCACCGACATGGCGGTGCTCAAGTTCATGATGAGCGCGCTGGTCACGGGCATGATCGGCATCTACGGGTTGAAGGCGCTCGGCTGGGCAGCGGTTATCCCCGTCACGCCGACCTACGTCGTCGGCAACGTGGTGGGCGGGTTGATCTTTGGCGTCGGCATGGCGCTGACGGGCGTGTGCGCCGCGCCGGTCGTCGCGGGTGGCGGCGAGGGCCGCCTGGACTACCTGATCCCCGGCGGCCTGGGCATGCTCGTCGGCGGGACGATCTTCGGGCTGGCGTATCCGTCGTTCTTCCCCCAATTGCGAAAGTTGGCGGACTTCGGCGCAGTGACGTTGATGGACCTGTGGCATCTGAACACCGCGCTGTTCGTCGCGCTGTTCACGGCGATGGCGCTGTTGCTGTTCTACCTCATTGACCGAGGTGGCCTGCACCGGAAAGAGAAGGCGTGATCACCACAAAGGCACAAAGGCACGAAGATCACAAAGAAGCGAATCCATGTGAACCTGGTGCCCTTTGTGTCATCGTGTCTTCGTGGTTGCTCTTTGAAAGGCAATCGTATGTCGCAGGCACTGACGAGGCGTGACTTTCTGAAACTCTCCGGCGCGGCGGCAGGCGCGCTGGCCATGGCCGACTTCTTCCCGCGCGTTGCCCGAGCCGCGCCGATCACGGTCGCCGACCCGAACGGCGACGGCTACATCCCGACGATGTGCGAGATGTGCGTGTGGCGCTGCGGCGTGCGGGCCAAGGTGCGGGACGGGCGCGTGGTCAAACTCGAAGGCAATCCCGACAACCCGCACTCGACGGGCAAACTCTGCGCGCGCGGACAATCGGGGATCATGACGGCCTACGATCCCGACCGCGTCCTCACGCCGCTCATCCGCGTGGGGGAGCGAGGGGGCGGTGTGTTCCGCAAGGCCTCGTGGGATGAGGCGCTCGACCTCGTCGCCGAAAATATGCTGAAGATCAAAGAGAAGCACGGCGCGGAGGCGATGATCTTCTCCAGCACGCACAATCTGTCGCAAGTGCAATTCGAGAACCTGCTCGGCGCGTTCGGCTCACCCAACTACGGCACGCAGCGCAGTCTGTGCTTCAATGCCATGGTCACAGCCTTCGGCCTGACCTATGGAGTGGAGGAGCCATCGCGGGACTACTCGAAGGTTGAGTACATCATCTTGACCGGACGCAACCTGCTGGAGGCTATCTCCACATCCGAGACATCGGCGCTGATGGATGCCGTGGCGCGCGGGGCCAAGTTGGTGGTGCTCGATCCGCGCTTCACCAAAACCGCCGCAAAGGCCACCGAATGGATCCCCATTCGGCCCGGCACGGACCTTGCCTTCCACTTAGCGCTGATTCACGTCATCGCCACGGAGAGGCTGGGCGCGTGCGATTTCGTCAAGCAGTACGTCGTCGGTTGCGAGCAACTGCCCGATGAGATGGCACATTACACGCCCGAGTGGGCCGAGAGTAAGACGGGCGTGCCTGCAGACACTATCCGCCGCATTGCCCGCGAATTTGCCGCTGCCAAGCCGAATGCGATGGCTCATCCCGG
>JACQED010000038.1 GCA_016200785.1 Chloroflexota bacterium | reverse complement strand
GCACGACGTCGTCGTCTTCACGACCGACGCGCTCGACGCCACCTCGCGCGCCCGGCCGGTGTTCGAGGTCGTGGACGGAGTCGAAATTCATCGCTTTCGCAACGTGAACAACTCGCTGGCCTGGAACCGTATCTTCCTGCCACTCGGCTTTGGCCGCCACATCGAGCGCGAGTTGCGCAAGGTGGACGTCGTTCACCTGCACGAGTTTCGGTCATATCAGAATTTCGTCGCGCTCCCGCACCTTCAGCGGTTGGGCATTCCCTACGTCCTCACGGCGCAGGGCGGCATGCCGCGCATCATGGGCCGGCTGGCGTTGAAGGGCATGTACGATCGATTTATCGGCCAGCGCATTCTGCGCCATGCCTGCCGCCTGCACGCGCTCAACGAACTTGAGCAACAGCAGTTCATCGGCCTCGGCGTCGAGCCGGAGAGAATCGCGATCCTGCCCAACGGCGTTGACCTCGACGAGTATCGCGAACTCCCGGCGACGAACGGCTTCCGCGAGCGCTACGGCATCCCGTCGAGCGCGCGGATTGTGCTCTTCCTGGCGCGGGTCAACAAGATCAAAGGCGTTGATTTCCTCGTCGCCGGTTTCAATGAAGTTCGCAAAACGCTCTCCGACGCGGTGCTGGTCATCGTCGGCCCGGACGACGGCTATCTGATCGAGGTCAAGCGGCAGATTCAACAACTCGGCCTCGACGGGCGCGTGCGCTTCACCGGCTATCTGGCCGGCGCCGAGAAACTCGAGGCCTATCAGTCGGCCAGCGTCTACGTCCTGCCGTCGGCCTACGAAATGTTTGCCATCACGCTGTTGGAGTCGCTCGCCTGCGGCACGCCGATCATTGCCACCGACCGGTGCGGCCTGGCCGACTTCGTTTTGCACAACGATCTCGGATCGATTGTGACGTACGGCGATGTGCCCGGACTCCGGGATGAGATCGTCGGCATACTACAGGCCCCGGGGGCGGCGCAGGCGCGCGCGCGCGCTGGTCGCGAATACGTGCTGGCGAATTTCGGCTGGGAGAAGATCGTCGAAAAGTGGGTGGAGCTGTATCAGAATTGCGCGGCCTCAACTTGCTGAGGCGCTACTGGGCCGGCGAACTCGGCAGTCGGAATCCGATTCTGTTGGCGAACGCCGCACGCTTGGACCGGGAGCGAATTGCGATGCTGGCGCGCGTCAGCGGCTGGCGCGAAGATGAGGCGCGCGCAGTCATCCGCGAAATTGAACACGACGCCGCCTTTCTCGATCCTCTTCGCGAGGGACTCAGTGCCGGGACAGATTACCGGCCTCAGCAGGCCGATTTCCGCCTCTTCAATCGGTGGGGCAGTATGTTCTTCTTTCCGGTGGCGCTTTACGCGCTGGTGCGTCTTCTGCGGCCCGAAGTCGTCGTCGAAACAGGCGGGACACCGGGCAAGTCGTCGGCGTTTATCTTGCGCGCTTTGGCGCGCAACGACTCCGGGCGGCTCATCACCATAGACCTGCCGCCGAGGCCAACTGCGGCAGATGTCCCCGTTGCCGCCGGCAAGTTTCACGAGAGTCTTCCGCCGGGGCAGGGCGCGGGCTGGATCGTTCCTGCCGCGCTCAAATCGCGCCAGGCGCTCAAGCTGGGCAAGTCCGTTGATTTGCTATTGCCGGCGCTGGACGAAGCAGGCGGCGCAGACCTTTTCATTCACGACAGCGATCATTCGTACGAAAACATGCTGTGGGAATTTGAGACTGTCTGGCCGCGACTGCGCTCCGGCGGAGTGCTGTTCTCGGACGACATCATCTCGAACTCGGCCTTCGACGATTTCTGCCGCGGGCGCGGGCTGAACTGCGAGCGGCTCGTCAACGTCGGCATGATTAGAAAACGGTGATAGGCGTGAGTTGCCCGGCCCGCCGAATGGTGCTACTATCCGCCTCACGATGACGAATGAGGTGCTTTGATGGATGATATGATTGGCCGAACGCTCGGCCCGTACCAGATCACTCAGCCCCTGGGTCGCGGCGGCATGGCGACCGTCTACAAAGCTTACCAGCCGGCGCTCCAGCGCTATGTTGCGATCAAAATCCTCCCGGCCAACCTGGCGCAAGACCCACAGTTCAGCGAACGCTTCTCACGTGAGGCCCGCGCCGTCGCGCGGCTCGATCATCCCAACATCCTGCCGGTTTACGACTTCGGGCAGTCAGATGGCGTTACCTACATTGTGATGAAGTACGTGGATGGCGGCACGCTCAAAGACGTGCTGGAGCGGGGCAAGATGCCGTTCGATCAAGCCGCGACCATTCTCGAACAGGTGGCCTCGGCGCTCGACTACGCTCACGGACAGGGCATCGTTCACCGCGACATCAAGCCGGCCAATATCCTCCTGGCGCGGCCCGACTGGGCGTTGCTCTCCGACTTCGGGCTGGCGAAGGTGGCCGAGGCGACGGTAAAACTCACGGGCACGGGCGTGGGAATGGGCACGCCGGAGTATATGGCGCCCGAACAGGCCCACGGCCTGGAGACCGACGCGCGCGCTGATATTTATTCTCTCGGCGTCACGTTGTACGCGATGATCACCGGCCAGGTGCCGTACACCGGCAGCACGCCGATTGCCATCATTCTCAAGCACGTCAACGATCCGCTTCCGTCGCCGCGCGCGGTCAATCCGGCGATCCCGCTCGCGGCCGAGGCTGCCATTCTCAAAGCGATGGCAAAGCGGCCCGAAGATCGACAACAATCGGCCAGCGCATTGAGTCGCGCTTATAGTCTTGCGGTGGGAAAAGGATCGCCGGTGGAGGCAACGCGCCTCGAAGCGCCGGGCGCGCCGATCACCGAGAGACGCCCGACGGTGGGCGGGACAATTCTTGAACCTCAACCGCCGACTGGACGCCCCGGCGCGACGGTGCTTGAGCCGGCACGCTATCCGTCGGAGACACAGCCGCCGCCGGCCGCCTGGCCTCCCGCCCCGCCGCCTCCCGCCGCGAAGAAAGGCGGAACGCCGTGGGTATGGATCGCGGGGGCCGCCGTTGCGTTTGTGTGTCTCGCCCTCGTCGCCGGCGCGGGCATTCTCGGCATGGCCGCGATCGGCTCCAGCACATCCACGCCGAACCCGCCGACCGAGGCGCCGGCGACGCCCGTTCCACCCACTTCCGAAGCATCGGTGGAGGTGGTCGCCTTGCCGCAGGGCAGTAGCGCGACCTACTTGTACAACGTCGTTCAGCCGCCGCTGTCTGACATGAGCGGGCCGACTGCGACGACGTACAAAGCTGTGATTTCCAGCCAGGACGAATTGGACATTGGGCCGACGTGGTGCGCGAAGGACGCGGCGACGCTCGACGACAACTGGAATAAGACCAGTTTCATCGTCGAGTTGGATGGCCGGACGATCGACCTCAGCACTGTGCGGCTCGGCGATTACTCGGGCGAAACCTGCCGGGGATACTTCGCGCTGGCGCGCGGCTGGACGCCGGGAGAGCACCGGCTCGTCGTCACGCGCACCTTTTCGGATCAGGTGAACGATGGCTGGTGCGCATACGGCGCGGGTGACTATGTGGAGGAAGTGGACATCACGGTGCTGTCGCCGGCCGCCGCGGCCGCGGCCACCCAGCAAGCGCCGCCGCCGCTTGGGGCAGGGCATCGGGTGGTGGAGGACTTCGGCAGCGATCGTGGCCTCTATACGTACCAGGGCGCGTGCCAGGCCGAACAACACGTCACGGGCGGCGCACTGCACCAGAGCGTTTCGGTGACGAACTACGAAATCTATGCTGGCCTGCCGGGGACGTACAACGATTTTGAGTTGACGGTTGAGGCGACGTTCGACCGCGTGGACGGAAGCCCGGCCAAATACGGCGTGCAGTTCCGCAAGCGTGACAGGAACAACTACTACGGCTTCTACGTCAGCGACAATCAGCAGTTTCTCTTCGGCAAACTGGTGGACGACAAGTGGAGCGACATCATTCCCTGGCAGTCGGTGAAGAAGGCGTGCCATGGCAACACCGGCCAGACCGACGCGCTCGGGGTGGTCGTCGTCGGTTCTCACTTTGAATTCTACTGCAATGGCACATCTCTCGGCAGCGCCGACGACTCGGTGTTCGACGGCGGCGCGATCGCGCTCGTGTCCGGCACCTATGACGCCACGCATTCCGAAGTGACGTTTGACAACGTGAGCATAACAGGGCGATAGATGGCCAAAACGGCTCTAGAGTTAACGCCCGAGGCACTCCGGGCATACAATCCTGCCCGGCGCTTCGAACGGGCCCGCCGCGAGCAGCGTCTGGAACTCGATGCGCGGCGCGCGCGCGCGTGGGCAGTGGCCCGAGAAGCGGCGCGACTGCTGAAACAGCAATTCGGAGCGGGACGCGTGGCGGCGTTTGGCTCTCTTACCCGTCCGGATCATTTTTCCCACTGGTCTGACATTGACCTGGCGGTGGTCGACTTACCTCCACAGCATTTCTATCGCGCAGTCGCCGCTGTCACCGGGCTGAGTGCCGAGTTCGAGATCGATCTGGTCGATCCCATGAACTGCCGCCCGTCACTGCGCCAGCGTATCGAGCGTGAGGGTCAGGAAGTGGAGCCTGCAGCCGAGTTGCCGGCCGAGACCAAGGAGGCTTGATTGACCGAAGCGTTGACGGAACTGGCGAGCCGCATTCGCCAGGAACTCGACGAGCTACAGCGGGTCGTGAAGCGCATTGTGGCCGGCTGGCAACAGGCAAAACGGACCGCCGATGATTTTCATATCGATGCTGTCGCGCTCAACTTGCACGGATTCTATTCGGGCGTTGTTTGAGCGGTTGCGATCTGAGCTATTGGCTTTTGCCCAATTCCTGGAGCGGACGGATGCGGGTGATGTGGCAGGAACCTGATCGATCGTGTGTGGCCTCGCTGGCATCCTCTCTCTTTCTCCCTCCAACCCTCCAATAGACGAAACCCTCCTCGACCGGATGCGCGAGATCATCGCCCATCGCGGGCCGGACGACGCCGGGTCGTATTGCTCGCCCGATGGCCGTATGGGCCTCGCCAGCCGCCGGCTTTCGATCATTGACCTCTCGCCCGCCGGCCACATGCCGATGTCGAGCGACGACGGCAGTCTGTGGATCGTTTACAACGGCGAAGTGTACAACTTCGCCGAGCATCGCCCGATGCTCGAAGCCCGCGGCCACACCTTCCGCTCGCGCTCCGACACCGAGGTGATCCTGCGGCTGTATCAGGAGTTCGGGCCGGACTGCGTGCATTATTTGCGCGGGATGTTCGCCATCGCGATCTGGGACGCGCGCCAACGCGAACTGTTTCTCGCCCGCGACCGGCTCGGCGTCAAGCCGCTGTATTACACCTTTGCCGGCGGGCAGTTCCTCTTTGGCAGTGAAATCAAATCGCTTTTGTTGCACCCCGCCGTAAAGCGCAAAGTGGACGACGAGGCTTTCTATCACTTCCTCACCTTCCTCACCACGCCGCCGCCGCGCACCCTCTTCAAAGACATCTTCAAACTCCCCGCCGGCCACCGCGCGACGATCGGCGAGGATGGGCAACTCCGCGTCGAGGAATACTGGGACGTTTTCGACAACGCCCGCGTCGAGCCGGGGTTGAGCGAAGACGAGCACGCGGCGCGCCTCGTCGCCAAACTGCGCGAGTCGGTCAAACTGCGCATGGTCAGCGACGTGCCCTTCGGCGTCCTGCTCTCCGGCGGGATCGACTCCAGCACCAACACCGCGCTGATGGCCGAACTGATGGATCGCCCGGTGCAAACGTTCTCTATCGGCTATCACGATCACGAGAGTTACAACGAGTTTCAATATGCGCGCCGCGTAGCCGAGCACTTCCGAACTGACCACCACGAAACGCTCATCGGCGCGCGCGACTTCATCGAGTTTCTGCCGAAGCTGATCTACCATCAAGACGAGCCGATTGCCGACCCGGTGTGTGTGCCGGTGTACTTCGTTTCCAAACTCGCCCGCGACAACGGGACGATCGTGCTTCAGGTGGGAGAGGGGAGCGATGAACTGTTCGGCGGATATGCCCACTGGATGGCCGCGCTGAAACTGCGGCGCGGGGCGTGGCAGGCCTACGGCGCACTGCCCGCGCCGATTCGCCGGGCGGCGCTGGCCGCCGCCGCGCCCATGCGCGACAATCTCCGATACGAATATCTGCGGCGCGGGACGGCGGGCGAGGAACTTTTCTGGGGCGGGGCGATTGCATTCGGAGAGGAGCGAAAGCGGCGGCTATTATCGGACGCCGCCAGCCGCCGCACGGCGGGCCTCACCTCGCACGACGTCATCCGCCCGTACCGCGCCCGCTTCGACGAGCGCAGTCCCATCACGGATTATCTCCACTGGATGAGTTATCTCGATCTGCGCTTCCGCTTGCCCGAATTGCTGCTGATGCGGGTGGACAAGATGACGATGGCGACCTCGGTGGAAGCGCGCCTCCCGTTCCTCGATCACGAATTCGTCGGGCTGGCGATGAGCATTCCGCAGAAAGTGAAACTCGACGGCGGCCATCCCAAGCATTTGCTCAAGCGCGCGGTGCGCGGCGTGATCCCCGACGAGATCATTGACCGTCCCAAGCAGGGCTTCCGCGTGCCGGTGGAGGAGTGGTTGTCGGAATCGCTTGGCGCGTTCACCCGCGACAAGCTCCGCGACTTCTGCGCCCGCACCGACTACTTCCGCTGGGATCCCATCGAGCGAATGCTGGCCCGCCGCGACGATCTGGCGTGGTATCTATTGAACTTCGCGCTGTGGCATGAGAGGTGGATTGAAGAAAAGGAACTGCAAGAAATGGGGAACTGAGGGAAATACCTTTCCTTTAGTTCCGGTATTTCCCTTGTTTCCGTCAGCGTAGTGTCGTCAGGCAATCGGCGACCGCCGGCGTCTGAAGCAGGCAATGATAAAAGGGGATTTGCACGCGAGTGAGAATGTGTACGCTGGCAAACCACAGGCCCAGCACGAGGGCGGCCAGGGCGGCGCGGCGCGCCCGGTGTGGAACCCAGTGGAGCGACCCCACGACGATCAGCGCCATAGTGGGCATGATCCCGGTCAGCGCGTAGCGTGCCCCGGCGAAAGAGAATACCTCCGGCAAATTCGGCCAAAGGTCCGCCCGTAGAATCACCGCCAGCCAGATGATGATCGCCGGCGGCGCAAAGAAGCGGACTGCGCGCCGCGCCCCGTCTCCGCGCGAGAAGCCTACGATCACCGCCCCCGTCACCCCCGCTGCCGTTAACAACGTGAACGGGATCAAAGCACTCGCTGTCAGCCCAGGGTAAATACCGCTGAACTCCGACCAGAAGCCGACGAATAGCCACTTCAGAACAGCCGGATACGCCGGCGCGGTCCGGCGCCAGGCCAGCAACGAACGCAGGCGGCCGTTGTAGACTTTGAGATCGCGCGGCCCAATCTCCTCGCGGAGGGTCGGCCAGGTCGCCTCGACCGACGGATTTGACAGCAGATTGTCGAATGGTCTGCCGCCCCACGTGCCAGACTGGCCCCGGATGTCGGCAAACTGCGGAGGCGTATCGGGCGAGAAGACTCCCTCGGCGACGACCAGCCCGTCGAACAGCACACGCGCTCCGGTCGCCGGATGCGAGAGCACGATCGCGCCCGTCCGCGCGCCCCGGCTCACTTGCGCCGCCGACGCGACGAATTGCCAGCGTCCCGTTCCGACCATCCACGCGTGGACCCTCTGACCGCCGTCGTCCCAGATTGGCCCCGGCACGATCTCGCCCGCCGGCGCTAACAGCCAGGCCCCGAAAGTAATTGATTTGCCGGCCAGTCGTTGTGCCGTCGCATCCGGCAAAAATTGGACGGCGCCGAGGCGGCTGTGATCGGATCTCGGCACGGCGAGGGCGTGCGGTCCCATTGGGCCATCGGCCTCGACGCGCTGCGCCGCGCCCACGATTTCGGCGGGGCCAGTGTCGAACCAGTACTGCGGCGTCGTCCACTCGCTCGGGCCGCCCGGTACGATGAGCGCGGCGATCCCGCCGAGGAGTATGACTGCGATGATCGCGAGGCGAGCGCGCCCGCCGAGTTGTGACACGCCCCACCACGCGGCCAGCGGCAGGCTGAGCCACAGCGCTGACTTCGACGAGTTGGCGCAGATGAACAGCGCGGCGGCGAGGAGGGCGGCATCTCCGGTCTTGCCACGAATTCCACGAATTTCTCGAAAGGCTGTGTCGAACGCAACTGGAATTGAACCGCGGAGACGCGAAGTTGATACAAAAGAATCTTCGCGCTCTTCGCGTCTTCGCGGTGATGACAAGCCTTTTGCGGCTGAAGTGCTGTTCTCGAGCCGGGCCATCGCGTAAATCAAAACGGCCAGCGCCGCGGTCGTGCTGGCATCGCTGTTCACGCCGCTCATGATGTCGCCGAAACCTTGATTCAGCGCAACCGCCGCCGCGATCCCCAGCGCAATGTAGGGGCGACCCTCGTGGTCGCCCAACAATTCGCGACAAGTCAGCCACGCCAGGCACACCGTTGCGAGTCCGAGACCGACGGTCGTCAGCCGGGCGATGAGATATTGCGTCGCCTCAGGCTGATCCAGCGCGAAGGCTTCGGGAATCGAGAGCAGCAGGTAGTAAAGGGGATTGCCGGCGAAGTGTTTTGCCTCCCAGCATGCCGCCGGCGACGAGGAGTGGAACGCACTCGAAAGCCATTCAGCCGACTGCCGCCAACAGGCCGCCGTGCGCAGGATGTACGGCATTCGGGCCCATTCGTCAACGTTGTAACCCGGCGGGGTTGACAATGCTCGCGCAACGCCGAGCGCCAGACTAGCGACGAACAGCAGGAGCGCGAGGGCGGCGAGGGGAGAGGGGAGGAAGTTTGGGGGTTTGGGAGTGGAAGAAGGCACGGGCGCGAAGTATGCCAGCCCGGTGAGGGATTGTCAATTGGGCCGGGTGAACTGCGAGAGCCGATCCGCAGAGCGCTCAGGGCCGTAAACCCTTGCCATTCAACAGCCCGTCCAGCCAGGCAATCTCTTCTGCTGAAAGCGGCGCGCGCGGGGGCCGCCGATAATCTATCAGCCCCTCATATCCGCCGTCGTCGTAACATTTCGCGAGAACGGCTTGCAAGTCCAGGTCAACGTCGGGATCTGGCTCCCGGAGGGGCACGTGTATTCGCGGAAGGGTGTGCGCCAGGCGGATCGGGTAGACTTCAAAGCGGTGGCGCTCCGGCGCCCGCCGCACGCTCACCAAATAACGGTAGTGCGGCAAGGATGCCAGACTTTCCTCCGGGATGGCGACGACGGCTTCCCCACCGGAAAGCAAGTCGCAGAGACGATTTCGACGATTGGCTCGCGATGCTCCACCGGGGGCAGCGTGAGAATAATCGGCCACGCGGGAGTTGCATCGTCGGCACGGACTTGCAAGGCCGGGGCAGAGCCGCCATAGGCCGGAGCCGACTCTCGCACCGGCCGCTGAATCAGGAGCACGTCCGGGTACATGGCCTGGGGAGGCATGACGACGTACACCCGCTCGCCCATGCGGGCGTAATAGCGGGGGCGCACCTGAGGCTGGAGCGCATTGCGGATGTATGTGATCAGGCTCTGGTGCACGTCCGGCCAGCGCGCCGGGTCTTCCAGGTAAGGGTCCATTCCGGGAAATGGGCTAGGCATGGGATATCTCCAACCAGTGAGTGAGGCGTACGGAGCAAACGAGCAGCCACGATGGCGCTCCGGCGAGCGGGCAACGCGCCCGGATACCCATAGTATAACTCCGTTTTGGCGCCGTCGCCGTCGCGTGTCGGGAGCAATCCATGAGTGACTCTGTTGAAAAAACCCGGAATTTAACCGCGAAGCCGCCAAGAGCGCGAAGTTTTCAGGTGTTTTCTTGGCGTCCTTCGCGTCTTCGCGGTGAGAAAAGGCTTTTTGC
>JACQED010000239.1 GCA_016200785.1 Chloroflexota bacterium | reverse complement strand
GAACTGTGCTGGTCGAAGGTCAAGGCCGCCTTGCGCGCTGCCAAAGCGAGAACGTTCGATACGCTGATCGATGCGATCCGCGATGCACTGCGTGCGGTTACCAAAGCCGATGCTCTCGCGTGGTTTGCTCATTGCGGCTATGCCGTACACCCATAAGGAAATCGCTCTAGTACGACTTGGGCATTCTGCAACACCCCCGCCTCAACTGCCCACTTCAGGCTTTCAGTCCAATATTGAGCGTATAGTTCCAACGCCCTCCCGCGGAAACTCGTCAGCAGTGTCCGCTTGTCCAGCACCACAGCTCGGATTGCGACGTCGAACCGCATCAAGCCACTGAGAAAGGCTGTCCGGTTTCTATCGGAACTGCTGTGAAAGCCAAACTCCGGCGCATCGGTCAGGTGAAACTGTTGGCGATAGTCCTCCACAAACCGCCGCAAGCCCTCAGCCTCGTTCAACATCACGAGACATGTGACAAAATGGACGCTTGACCCTCGGCCAAATTGGAAGCCGAGGTCACCTGCTTCATCGCCGACGGCAAGCGAGTAGGGCATGCCGATCCATGCAGTTATGGCGCAGTCAGTAATCCGACGAGGAACAACACGATAACACTTAAGCCTGCCTGAATCCACGAGTGCGTCACGAGCAGGCGTTGGGTTTTGAGAAATTCCGCCGACGGCGGCTGGCCCGGCGTGGGGGCGAGCGCCACTGATTTGCGCGCCAGCACGAGGCCGACGTATACGCCGTTGGCGATCATCAGCACGGCGACGATGATCTTGATGACCAGGAGGTTGATGCCCAACAGATACTGCAACCCGAAGATCGCTCTCGTCTGCAAAATGCCGGTGAGGACGACGACCGCGATAGCGATCATGTTCAACGCGGCCAATCGTTTGGACAACGCTTCCATGAATTTGGGGCGCCCGGCCGGATCAATAGCTGGCAGAGTGGGTAAGATCAGCAATGGCATGAGCAATGAGGAGCCTACCCAGATGCTGATGCCCAGTTCGTGAAGCCAGAACAGAATGGCGATGTAGAGATGCATGAAGTTGTCTCCTTTCAGCCTTTCAAGTATTTGTCAAAGAACTGCGTCGTCCGCTTCCACGCGTCGGCGGCGGAGGGGGCATGGTAGTTTGACCCTGTATCGTTGAAGAAGGCGTGAGCCGCGCCGGGGTAGATGACAACTTCGTGCGGCACGCCGGTTGCGTCGAGCAGCGAGTCAAATTCCTTGACGGTCTTGGCCGGGATGCCGCCATCCTCCCCGCCGTAGAGGCCTAGCACCGGGCATCGAATGTTTTTGACCCGGTCGAAATACTGCTCCATCCGCCCGCTGTAGTAGATCGCCGCCGCGTCGAGATCAATTTCGTGGCAGGCCAAATGTAGAACCATCCGCCCGCCGAAGCAATAACCGACCGCGCCGACCTTGCCCGTGCAATCGGGATGATCCCTCAACGGGCGATAGGCGGCCTGCAATCGCTCGCCGGCCGCCGGGCCGTGCTGTTGAGTCAATCGCATTGCGCCGTCGGCGTCTTCGGCGAACTCGCCCAGATACAGGTCGGGCGCGAGCGCGAGGTAGCCCAGTTTCGCAAACCGCGCAGCCACGTCCTTGATGTGCGGGACAAGCCCCCACCACTCTTGCACGACGAGCACGCCCGGCCACGGCCCATTCCCGGCCGGGCGTTCGAGGTGGCCGGAGAGATCGTCTTCGGTCGCGGATTTGAAGCTGAAGATTTCGCCCATGAGATGTCCTCGGAACGTCGGCAACCACAACGGATTCGAGCAATCAACGGATTGGCATGAGGCTGGCCTGCCGTCGTTCAAAGCGCGTAAGATACTTTATCCCCGCTGCCTTCGCCACCTCCAGCGCCTCACCGAGATTCGCGCCCAGATGCTCGGGCCGATGCGCGTCCGAGCCGAGCGTCACACGCTCGCCGCCCATCTCGACGTACCAGCGCAGAATGTCCAACCCCGGCGTCAGTAGAGACGCGGCATGCGGCGTCTCACCATTGCGCCGGAGCATCGCCGTATTGATGTCGAGCGCAATGCCCTTCTCGATGCAGTTACGCAAAATGGGCCGGATGTAGTCCTCGTACCGGCGCGGATCGTACTTGCCGTAAACGTCGAACGCGGTGCGCGCCGGGACGTCGAAGTGGCTGAGGATGTCGTAGCCGTCAACGCGCGTCATTCTTTCCAGTTCCTCAAAGAACAGCCGGAAGGCCTCGTCGGCCGGGCGGCGAAAATACTCCGCGGCAAATATCGTCTCCGGCCCCACCCAGTGCAAAGAGCCGAGCGCGTAATCGAACGGATAGCGGGCGAGCATCGCGTGCGCTTCGGTTTGATACACATGCGGCTCGCCGATCTCGATCGCGGCGCGGACGATCAGTTGCCCGTCGAATTCGGCGCGGCAGCGTGCGAGTTCCGCGGCCCACTCGTCGAGCCGGAACCAGTCGCGATGAGTTTCGCCGGGATGCAGATCGTAATGCTCGGTGAAGCCAATCTCCGGAATGCCTTTGGCGATCGCGCTCCGGCACATCTCGGCCATCGTTGCCCGGCAATCGCAGGAGAAATTGGAGTGCATGTGGTAATCGTGGGGAGCGCTCATCAAATGTGAATGTACCCTCCGGTCAATCCGTGCGCGGCTTCCATCAACACTTCCGTCAACGTAGGATGCGCGTGGACGTTGCGGGCGATCTCCTCGGCGGTCAATTCCATATTGTGTGCCAGCGTAAGTTCGGGCAGAAGTTCGGTGACCTCCGGGCCGATCAGGTGCGCGCCGAGGATTTCGCCGTACTTTGCGTCGGTGACGATCTTGACCCAGCCGGCGTAATCGCCGAGGCCCAGCGCCTTGCCGTTCGCTTGAAATTGAAACTTCGCCGTCTTGACTTCGTAGCCGTGTTCCTTCGCCTGCTTCTCGCTGAGGCCGAACGAGGCGACCTGTGGCTGGCAATACGTGGCGCGCGGCATCATCGTGTAATCGAGCGTGACGGTTTCGTGGCCGGCGATGGTCTCGGCGCACACAATGCCCATCGCCGATCCGACGTGCGCCAACAGAAGTTTGCCGGTCACATCGCCGATGGCCCACACCCCCGGCACGTTCGTCCGCATCCCATCGTCCACCTGAATGAACCCGCGCTCCACTTTGACTCCTAACCCCTCCATCCCTAACCCTTCACTATTCGGCCTGAATCCAATGGCCACCAACGTTTGATCCGCCTCCAGCGTTTCCGCGCCGCTTGGGCCGCTGACTTTCACCTTGACCTTCTCGCCGCTGGCCTCCACGCCCTCGACCTTCGTGCCCGTCTTGACTTTGATGCCGTTCTTTGCGAACTGCTTGCCAAGTTCAACTGAGACTTCCTCGTCTTCAAGCGGGACGACGTTGGGGAGCATTTCGACGAGGGTCACGTCCGCGCCGTAACTGTTCCACACGGTCGCGAACTCGACGCCGATCGCGCCCGCGCCGATGATGACGACAGAGGCGGGCAAAGTCTCCTGCAAGATCGCTTCGCGGTACGTCACGACTTTCTTGCCGTCGGGTGCCACGCCGGGGATCGCGGTGGGGCGCGCGCCGGTGGCGATCACGACGTTCTTCGCGTCGAGCGTCTGTTGGCTTCCGTCCTTCGCCGTGACTTCGACCTGGGAGGCCGACCTGAGCATCGCCGCGCCCATGTGAACGTCAATCTTGTTTTTCTTCATCAAGAATTCGACGCCTTTGACAAGCCGATTCGATACCTGCCGCGAGCGTTTGACGGCGGCGCTGTAATCGAGTTTCAGATTCTCGAATGAGAAGCCGAACTCTTTGCCGCGATGCCGGAGCGTATGCGCGATCTCGGCGTTCTTGAGCAGGGCTTT
>JACQED010000254.1 GCA_016200785.1 Chloroflexota bacterium | reverse complement strand
GTCGCGCGGCAGGCCAGCGTGCAGTAGCCGCAACCGATGCACTTGGCCTGGTCGATCACCATCGCCCAGCGGTGCGGCGACTCCGGCGCGGTTTCGCTGGCCCGCACGCCGAGGGCCTCGCGCGCCCGCGCGCCAACGACCGCCGCCGCCGCGCCGACCGCGCCCGCCACTCGCAGAAATTCGCGCCGACTGAGTCGGTTCGTCATCTTGCGCCTCCTGCCATCCCTCGTCACCCGTCACTCGTCACGTTTCACGCGTCACTGCTTCCGCCCATACCACCGCGCTCCGGCGAAGCCCAGCCCGATCCCGAAGACCCCGGTCGCCAGAAGAGGCAGGGCGATCCCCGCCGCGGAGGCAGACTCAGATCCGGCTTCAGCCGTCGGCGTGAGAGTCGGCTGGCCTTGCGATCCTCCGTCGCCCATCATCGCCTTGACTCCGCGGTGGACTTCATCGGCGTGGCAGCGCGAGCACGTTCCGGTGCCAACCTGAAACGTGTGCCCGGTGTTCGCATGGCCTTCGGTCGGGTCGCCGGTGCGCGGCCCGACATGGCAGTCGGCGCACGACAACCCCTTGCCCGACGACGAGGCGTGAGCCACGTTGGCCGCCATCGCCGCGTGACACTTCGAGCACAGTTCGGTGGCCGAGCCGGTCTTGACCGTCGCGCCGTGAACGTCGTGGCAGGCAACACAGCCAATGTCCTGCTTACCGTGCAGGCTGATCTCCCATTCGTTCAACGTGGACTTGTGGCACCGCCCGCAGGCTTGCGGCGAACTGTCCATCGTCATCGGCTTTTGCGGATGGCCGGCGACGAACGCGCCGTGGCACGACTCGCAGGTCACGCCTTCGAACGCATACTTGCCCGTGTTGGGATCGTATCCGGTCGTGTGGCACGAGAGGCAGTAGCCGGGAGACTTGGCCGCCTGCCAGGCTTCGACGAAGGCCGTGACTTTGGCGGCGTCGGCGTGCGGCGCGTCCGCCCACGCCTCAGCCTGTTCGGGGTGACAGGTTTTGCACGTGTCGGGGCCGACGTAGCCGCCGCCGTCGTCGGCCCGGGCCGTCTGCGCCGAGATGACGAACGCCGCCGCGGCCAGGATCATCGCAGCCAGCGCGCAAATGAATCGTGTTCTCATGTCGCCCATCTCCGATCTCAATCTCTACGCGGTCAGGAAAACTTCGCAGTCAAAACAACATTCCGGCACGCGGCCGGTCAGCCGGCGCCAGGCCAGCCAGCACGGCAGGGGCCGCAGGCCGTAGGCCGGGCACTTTTCGCGCTGGGCCGGGTCACAGCCCCTGATCTCCCAACAGCTGGGAATCTCCGGCGCCGGCGACGAGTCGTGCATCAACCGCTCCTGCTCGCGGGCTTGCCACTTCGCGTCCAGCCGCGAGAGCATGTGGCCCACGAGGATCGTGATCAGGAGCGGCACGCCGAGGCGCAGGGCAAACAGCGCGGCCACTGCGGCCAGGCTAGCCAGCCAGTCCATGAGCCTCGCTCCCCGGAGTCGCGAATTGCCGGAGCATCTCGCCGATCACGAGGGTGACCACGATGGGCGCCCCGAGCCGCAGGGCGAACATGCCGAGTATCGCAAGCGCAGTGGTGAACATGGCGGCCTCCTTCCTGTGTCTTCGCGTCAGGCAGTTGCCTGTTCCGTCTCTTCCGAGACTACAGTATCAACTTGAAGGCGCAGTGTCTATAGGGGGCGCGAAGAAAAATTGAGATAGTGGAGGAAAAGCAACCGGCCCGCTGGAGTGGTGAGCGGGCCGCACAGGCATAGGGAAAACGCAGTACTCGATGGTGCTCGGAATGCGTGATCCGTGATTAGTGAATCGCGGGAGCCGTCACGTATTTCCCATCACGCCTCACGCTTCGATCAATCCCTTGCGTATCGCATACTTGACCAACTCGGCCCGGCTGTGCAGGTTCAGTTTCTGCATGATGTTCTCGCGATGCCGGGCGACGGTGTTGGCGGAGATGCCGAGCACGTCGGCGATGTCTTGATTCGACGCGCCCTCGGCCAGATGCTTCAGCACTTCGCGCTCGCGATCCGTCAGGCCGTCCATGACCCCGGCGGCTTTCCCGTTCTCGACGCGTGAGACGAAATCTTTCACCAGGGCCTTCGCCATCGTCGGATGAAGAAAGACCTCGCCGCGATGCGCCGCGCGGATCGCGGTCAGCAAGTCCTCCGGCGCGGCGCGCTTGGGCACGTAGCCGCTCGCCCCGGCCGCCAGCATCTCGAAGAAGTATTGCTCGTCTTCGTGAATCGTCAACGCGACGATGGCGGCGTTCGGGCAGGTTTCGTGGATGCGCCGCGTGGCCTCGATGCCGGAGATGTCGGGCAGTGTGATGTCCATCACGATCACGTCCGGCGACAGTTGCCGGGCCAGGCTTATGGCGTCTGCCCCGTTCTCGGCCTCGCCCGCGATCGTCACGTCGGGCTGTGTCTCCAACAGCATCCGCAGGCCCGACCGTACGACGGCGTGATCGTCAACCAGCAGTAGTTTTATCTTTTCCATTTGGACTTGTCCCCGTCGGAACGACCACCATCACCTCGGTGCCGTGCCCGATCGCCGACATCACGCGGCACTCGCCCCCGACGAGCGTCGCTCTCTCCTGCATCCCGATCAGGCCCCACGGCTTGCGGCCCGGCCCGGCGGCGAACACCTGCTCCGGCTCGAACCCTTGCCCGTCGTCAACCACCTCCAGGCTCACCTCGGACTCGTCGAAAAACAATCGCAACACGGCATGCGTGGCGCGCGCGTGCCGCACCACGTTGGTGAGGGCCTCCTGCGCGATGCGGAACAGCACCGTGTTCAACTCCGGCGTCAGCGTCGGGCGCGGGCCTCGCGTCTCTAGTTGAACAGCCATGCCGGTGCGCGCCTCGACCTCCTGCGCGTACCAGCGCAGGGCGGCCACGAGTCCAAGATCGTCGAGTTGCGACGGTCGCAGGTCCGACACGACGTGGCGCAGATCGTCCAACGCGCGCCCGGCCAGCGCCTCCAGTTCGGCGGCGTGGCGTTCGGCCAGCGCCGGATCGGTCTTCAAGTTGGATTTGATGCTCCGCAGTCCGAGGCCGAGCGCGGTCAAAGCCTGCCCGGTTTCGTCGTGCAGTTCGCGCGCGATGCGCTGGCGCTCGGCCTCCTGCGCGGTGACGATCTGCCTGAGCAGATCGCGGCGCAGCGCCTCGCGCCGCTCGCTCTCGCGCAACTGAGCCTCCTGCAATTCGCCGAGCCGCCTGGCCCGCTCCACCTCGAAGGCGCGCAGAGAGCGGATGACGAACACCGCCGCAACCGTCGCCATCGCCGCGCGAAATAGCTGCACCGGGATGCCAAAGAGATGGAGGAAGAGATCGGTGTTGAGGAACGTCGAGGGAAACATGACGCTGGGTCTGGTGAAGAACTGCCCGAACACGCCGTACCAGCCGAAGGCGACCGCCGCCCACAAGCTGTCGCGGCCAAAGCGCACCAGACCCTGCTCGCGGAAGGAGCGCTGTTGTCTCACCAGGCCCCAGGCGGCCAGCAGGCCAGCGGGAATACCCAGCGTGTAGCGCGCCCACACGTCGGCGGCGGCCAGCCAGTCGTCCGTCGTCGGGGCGACGGCCCTCAGAAGGGGAACGCCGCCGAGCCACACGATGGTCAGCACCACAGGCACTAGCCACACCTTTCGACTGCGGATCGGGTCATTGCTGTCCACGATCAACATCATGCCGAAGACGACGAGGGCGGCGAATGAGACGACCAGCCAAAGCAGGCGCAGGGCTTCCTGATCGGGCACGGGCCGATAATCGCTGGTGATCGCCAAAATCTTCTGGAACATCTCGCCCCATTCGTGAACGCCGTGCATGAGGCCGAAGACCCCCAGCGGCAGAAGCGCGCGGGCCAGCCGAATCTCCGACGCCTTGCCGGACTCTAACAGCACCGCCAGCCCCATGCTGAAGAAGGCCAGGCCGTAGAGGAAGTAGATCAGGATGATGTTCTGCGCGAAGAAGTCGGCGAGAGCGTGCATGATCGTCGGTCAATTATTCGCCACGCCGCCCCGCCTCGCGAGTGCTATTCTTCCCGTTCTTCATGGACAATTTGCCTCCCATTTTTTCTTTTTCCATCCCCTGGAAGTTGGCAAGTGCCTGTGAATTGCCCAGACCGAACAACACATTGGCAAAGGGTGGGCTTGATGCTAGAATACCCGCTGCGGAGCCAAACCGATGATAGAACTCACGCTTCAGGTCAAATTGCCCGACGAACTAGCCAGACAGATCCAAGAATCGCGGGAACGCTTGCCCGAGATTCTCGAATTGGGGCTGCGTGAATTGACTCCTCTTGAGTCGCGCGTCTTTGGTGAAATACTGGATTTCCTCAGCCGAGGAGCCACCCCCGAGCAGATTGTTGCATTTCGGTCGTCCGAGGCTCAGCGGGCGCGGGTTCGAGAACTCTTGGAAAGAAATTCCATCAAGACGTTGTCAGAAGGTGAAGAAGCGGAACTCGATCTCTACGAGCGTCTCGAACACTTGATGATCATGCTCAAAGCCCGCGCCCGCCGAAACCTCCCGTCCGCCTCATGACCGTCCCTGCCCCGATGCGCGAACTGGTCGCGGCTCGCGCCAATCATCGGTGCGAGTATTGTCTTCTGCGCGACGAGGACGCGCTCGGAACTCACGAAGCCGACCACATCCGCCCCGTCAAACATCACGGCGAAACAACCGCCGACAATCTGGCATACGCTTGTCTCCGGTGCAACCGTCACAAGGGCACCGACATCGCCGGGTACGACGGCGAGACAGGACGCTTGACATCTCTCTTCAATCCACGCAGCGACAGGTGGAGCGATCATTTTGCGCTTGACGGCGGCCGTCTCCGCCCGCTGACGGCCACTGGCCGCGTGACGGTGGACATCCTGCAACTCAATCACCCGGAGCGCGTGGAGGAGCGGATGGCATTGGCGGAAGTTGGGCGTTATCCCGACTAACCTGTGTTCATCGGCTTTTCCGTTTTCTCTCCGCTGACAGACAACCTCTGGAACTCCCTCGCCCCCTCCGGCGTCTATCTCACAGACCCGGAGGTTACCATGCTTACCCGTCACCCTGTCACCCTGTCACCCCGTCACTTTGTCACCTTCCTGGCTTTTCTCTTCAGCCTCGCCTTCCCCGCTCTCGCCCGCGCCGACGGCATCGTGATCATCGATCCGCCGCCATGCCCCGTGCCGCTTCTCCCGCCGTGCGTGGACTGCC
>JACQED010000253.1 GCA_016200785.1 Chloroflexota bacterium | reverse complement strand
TGCGCGTTCAGACGTTCCTCGCGGTGATCGAGGACATCGTGCGCTGGGTGCATGGGCAGGGCTTTCGGCGATTGCTGTTCGTCAACGGGCACGGCGGCAACAATGCGGCGACTGCCCTTCTAAATGAACTCGTCAACGCATTGCCCGGCCTCAAAGTGGATTGGTATTCGTGGTGGATCGCCCCGTCGGTGACGGCGGTTGCGGCGAGCGCCGGGCTGGAGGGCAATCACGCGGCCTGGAGCGAGGCCTTCTCGTTTTGCCGCGTGGCCGATCTGCCTCCCGGCGTGAAAACGCCCGCCTCCTCGAAGCGCCTCCTCAACGCCGACGAGACCCGCGCTCTCTTCGGCGACGGCGTTTTCGGCGGCCCGTATTCGGCCGACGACGCGCTCATGCAGAGGATCTTCGACGCGGCGGTGAAGGATATCGTCGAAAAACTCCGATTCGATTGACCGGAGTCAGGCTTCCAGCGGATGGGTCAAACGGAAAAGCGGATGGGCATAAGCCGCATCCGCTTTTCCGCTTCGCTGGAGGTTCCTCGCCACTTTTCAAATTTTGAAATGCAAACGACGTGTGCTATAGTATTGTCATCAAGGAGGAGAATAGCAATGAACAAACGAACACTCTTCAGTGCGCTGGTCATCGTCGCCGCCGTGTTGAGCGCGTGCGGTGGAGGCGGCGCTCCGGCGGCTCCCACAGCCGCCCCCACCGCGGCCGGCGGCGCGATGACGCCGCAAAAGGGCGGATCGCTCACCGTCGCCTACAAAGACGACCTCGCCACCCTCGACCCGGCCGTCGGCTACGACTGGACGAACTGGCCGGCGGAGAAACTCGTCTTCGACGGCCTGCTCGACTATGACGCCGGCACGACGATCGAGCCGCGCCTCGCCGAGAGTCTTCCGGCTGTCAACGCCGACGCGACGGTCTACACCTTCAAACTGCGCAAGGGCGTCAAGTTCAGCAACGGCCGCGAATTCGTCGCCGACGACGTGGTGTACAGCATCACCCGCGTGCTTGATCCCAAGACCGGCAGCCCCGGCTCCGGATTCTTCGTCGGCATCAAGGGCGCGCAGGATTTCATTGACGGCAAAGCGACCTCGGTCGAGGGGATCAAAACCCTCGACGCGAATACGGTCGAGTTTACTCTGTCCGCGCCCGACGTGACTTTCCTCAACAAGATGGCGCTCAACTTCGCCTTCATTGTCCCGAAGGAAGCGGTTGAGAAAGAGGGCGAGAACTTCGGCCACGCGCCGACCGGCACTGGCCCGTACACGCTCAAAGAATGGAAGTCCGGCGAGTTCCTCGCCTTCGAGCGCAACCCGAACTACTTCTACGAGGGCCTGCCATACCTCGACAAGATCACCATTCAGGTCGGCGTCGCGCCCGACGTGGCGCTTCTCCGACTGGAGAAGGGCGAGATTCAGTTGATGGGCGACCCGCCGCCCGGCGCGGACTGGGCGCGCATCTCCGCTGATCCCGCGTGGAAGGATCGACTCGAGAAACAGCCGCAGGTCAGCACGGTCTACATCGCCATCAACACAACCGTCAAGCCGTTCGACAACGTAAAGGTGCGCCAGGCGCTCAACTACGCGATCGACAAGCAGCGCATCGTGCAATTGCTCAACGGTCGCGCGACGGTGGCGAATCAGGTTCTGCCGCCGCTCATGCCGGGCTACGATAAGTCGTACACCGGCTACGACTACAACCCCGACAAAGCCAAGTCACTGCTGGCCGAGGCCGGTTTCCCCGACGGCTTCGAGACGAGCATCGAGTGCATCGCGGTTGACCCGCAACCCAAACTGTGCGAGTCGTTCCAGCAGGACCTCGCGAAGGTCGGGATCAAACTCACCATCAACACCCTCGCCGCGCCGAACGTGATCGAAGACGCCGGCAACGGCAAGACCCCGCTCACCTGGTCGGGCGGCCTCGCGTGGATTCAAGACTACCCCGACCCCGACGACTTCTACAGCCCGATCCTCGGCTGTGACTCGAACGTGCCCGGCGGCTGGAATTGGTCGCGCTATTGCAACCAGACGATCCATCCCAAGAGCAAGGAACTGCTCGGCATGACCGATCGCAACGCGCGCCTCGAAGCCTACAAGCCGTTCTTCAAGGCGTTGATGGACGACGCGGTGTGGGTTCCCGTGTTCAACGGCGAGTATGACATCGCCCACGCCGACAAACTGCACGGCCAGCCGACTCTGACTCACCCGGAGCATCTCTTCGTTTACGAAACGATGTGGATGTCGCAGTAACCCCGTTCTGGTAGAGACGTTCCACTGGAACGTCTCTACCCTATTTCAATGGCCATCGCGCAACTCGATCCCCGTCGCCAGACGCTAACGGATGAGGCGGCGCAGTCTGCCCGACTCGGGCAAACCCTCGCGCCGGGCGACGCGAGCTACCTGGCGATGGCCTGGCGACGACTGCGGCGCGACCGCACGGCGATGTTCGGCGTGGCTCTCGTGGTGCTGATCGCGCTGGCCGCGATCTTCGCGCCGGTCCTCGCGCCGCACGCTCCCGCAGAACAGTTCCGCGACGGATTGACGCCCGACGGCCAGCCGAAGCCGAGCACGTTGCTGACTGCTGGTAGAGAAGTTCCGGCGGAACGTCTCTACTTCCCCCTCGGCACCGACGCGAACGGGCGTGACTTGCTGAGCCGCATCCTCTTCGGCGCGCGCGTCAGTCTCATCGTCGGCGTGCTGGCGAATGCGCTGGCCGTGACGCTGGGGACGCTGATCGGCTCGGTGGCCGGCTTCTTCGGCGGACGCCTCGAAACGGTGCTGATGCGCTTCACCGACATCATGATGGCCTTCCCGACTCTGCTTTTGGCGATGGCGCTGGTCGCGATCCTCAAGCCGAGCATGTGGATCATCATCGTGGTGATCGGCCTCGTGTATTGGACGTGGATCGCGCGCGTAGTGTATGGGCAAGTGCTCACCCTGCGCGAGCGCGACTTCGTAACCGCAACGCGCGCCCTCGGCGCGAGCCGCCGCTTCACGCTCTTCCGGCACATCCTCCCGCAACTCATCCCGACGATCATCGTGTGGGGTACGCTGGGCATCGCCACGAACGTGATGCTCGAAGCCAGCCTGAGTTACCTCGGCATCGGCGTCCAGCCGCCCACGCCGAGTTGGGGCGGGATGATCCAGCAAGGCCAGTCGTACTACCGCACCGCGCCGTGGATGGTGATCTTCCCCGGCCTGGCGATCATGATCACTGTGTTCGCATTCAATCTGCTGGGTGACGGCCTACGCGACGCGCTCGACCCGACTCAGAGAGGAAGAATGTGATGGCCGCCTTGAAGAGCGAATCGATGAGCCACGCCTCCAACGGCAGGCCGCCGGTGGTCTTCCTTCCCGGCGGAGTCATGCCGGCGATGCTCGCGTACGGTCCGCTCCTCGACGTGATCGGGGACGAAATCCAGCGTGTGGTCAAGGAACTGGAAGTGTATGCAAACGACACTCCGCCGGCAGACTACG
>JACQED010000220.1 GCA_016200785.1 Chloroflexota bacterium | reverse complement strand
TTTCGAGCAGGTAATACGAGTCGGGCACGGCGCGCGGCGCGGATTTGCTGATCGCCTTGCGCAGGGTCAGGCCCATCTGAAAACCGGATGGCCGCTCGACCGGGCAGACGTCGGCGCACAAACCGCAGTTGATGCACTTAGGCTCTGCCGAAAAATAACTTTTCCATTTCGTAGTATGCTCAAGCCGGGCGGGCTGGCGCAGGAAGCGCGTAATCGAGCCTAGCCCTTCGGTGGAGCGAATGAGAAGCAAGAAGAAACGAACTGATCATCAATGCACCTGTACAATCTGTCGGGCGTATCCGCGAAGCGTCACGGCCAAGGAACATCGGGCCATCAACCACGTGCTGACCGCGCTGGATGAAAAAGGCCGGCGGCGTTTTGTTGGCTTGCTGGCCCTGCACTGGGGTCGAGGCGGTATTGAACGAGTCCGTGAGATCGCTGGGGTGAGCCGCCCCACGGTCCGCCGAGGTCGAGACGAAGTGCAACGGGCTGAGACGGCTGTAGAACGCGACCGCGTGCGAGCCGCAGGCGCGGGGCGTCGCACGGTAGAAAAAAACACCCGGACATCCTGAAGGCGCTGGCCGAACTCTTGCAGGACGCGACGGCGGGTGACCCGATCACCGGCTTGAAGTGGACGCGGAAAACGTCGCGCAAGATCAGCCGGGAACTGAAACGCCGGGGCTACCGGGTCGGGCCGGACACCGTACGGCGATTGTTGCGAGAACGCCGATACGTGTTGCGCGCCAATCGCAAGCGGCTGAACAAGAAGCAAGACCCCGAGCGTGACCGGCAGATGCGCGCTCTGGTCCGTCGGCGCCGCGCCTTCCAGAAGGCTGGATTCCCGGTGATTTCGGTGGATGCCAAGCAACGCGAACTGGTGGGGAACTTCAAGAATCCGGGACGGACTTATCGCCAGACGGCGCTGGAAGTGCTGGAGAGCGACTATCCTAGCGACGCGGACGGGGTCGCCATCCCGTATGGCATCTACGATGTTGTCCGGAACGAGGGATTTGTTGTTGTAGGCATCTCGCACCAGACGCCGGAGTTTGCTGTGGCGGCGATTCGACGCTGGTGGGTTCACAGCGGGCGACAGCGCTACGGCGACAAGAAGCGCCTGTTGATGGAAGCCGACTGTGGCGGCGCGAATGGCAACCGGTGTTGGTTGTGGAAGTTCGGCCTCCAGCAATTGGCCGATGAATTCGGCCTGACGATTACCGTCAGTCACTTGCCCACCAGTGCGTCGAAGTGGAACCTGATTGAGCACCGACTGTTCTGTCATATCGAAGCCAATTGGGCTGGACAGCCACTGATCAATTACGAAACCGTGCTGAACTTCATCCGAACGACGCGCACGGAAACTGGCCTGCGGGTGCGGGCCTACCTGGACAAGACGGACTATCAGACCGGTCTGAAGATTACCGCCGACCAGAAGGCGCAGATCAACCTGAAACCGCATCGCGCCCGACCATGCTGGAACTACACTATCGCGCCGCACTCGGACGCGCCCGAAATGGAAAAGTAATTTTTCGGCAAGGCCTTAGAGCGAGGGGAACGCGCCGCCGCCGCCGAAGCCCTCACCCGCGCCGAAGCGCGATTGGCGGGCAGTGAATATCGGAGGCTGACTGAGTGGGCGGGGCGGCTCCTGGGGAGTCAAGGGTGAAACTTAGAGGCCAAGACTCAGCTGCAACCTTCGCTGCCTCTTGCCGGGAATCGAGAGACGCTGTCGGTATTCTTCAAAATCAGATTCTGACACAGATACTCTCGGCTTGTAGTCTATATCATCCCAATAGGCGCGCAATACGCGGAACGATAGCCGTGAGGCGACTTGGGAAAGATCGATTCGCATCAAGGCATCTTTGGTATAGGGTCTTTTGGCATTGGTGAATACGATGGATTGGAGGAACCGCTTTGCCAGCGAGCTGTTGAGCAAAGAAGCGGTGAATAACGCATCGAGGTACGTGTCAAACCCGAGGAAATAGCATGTGTCGTCGAGCATCACCGGGCGATTTTCATTCGGAAGCACCAGCGAGAAATTCGGTACCTTGTGCAGTCCAGAGATGGCAACTTTGTATGCCCTGAATGAATATTCGCCGACGCCGAATATCGCGAAGCGCGGCTTGTCTCGATAGATGCTGGACTTGCGCCGCCCAAAGTGTTCGCTGTTTCGGACCAGATACTCCCATAACCCTGGGGCGCTCACTTGCAATTCTGACGTGTCCTCCCCGAGATAATGCTGAGTAACGATCACTTTCTTCCTTGCCCGAGTCACTTCAAAGCCTCGCAGGTCGGAGCCTTTCAGCAAACCATAGACCCACTCATCCTCTACAGAGACGACTTCCCCCAATCCATTTTCTTGAAGCCCATCCCGCACCTCAAGTTCCATAATTACCGCGCAGTCGTGTTTTAGCCCCTGCCGCCACACGAACGGCGATACGCCGTCGAATTCAGAGACTGCCTCGTAATCTTCGATGTTGGCAACGAACTTGCCTTGCGTCCAGCCAAATGCTCTGTTGGCGCCGCCGGGCTCATAAAGACTAGCCACCTGACAGGTAAACTCAGGGCGAGGCGCTCCCATGTCTAATACCAATAGCGACGCCTCCACTGAAGCACCGAATTCACGACCGGCGTCTATTTCGAGCGCCCGGATATTTGCGACCTTGAATTGCCGCTGTGGCAATATCTCAACCAGATTCTTGGCGACAGCATTCTTGCACAGCATGGCCAACGCGCCGCGCCTCTCTGAGAACAACTCCAACATTCTGAACAGGACGAATTCGGCGATGTCAAAATTGCTCTTCCCCGTCTTGGCGTCCATGCCACCGAGAGATTTGATGTTTCTCTTCGCCGGCAGATTTTGTGCCTCCAGAGCGCCAAGTTCCGCGCTGGTGACCCACGGCGGATTGCCCAGGACTAGAATATCTTGCGCGTGGAGAACGTCGTCGGAGAAACGATGCGTAAAGATATCGTCCTGGTGCAATTCAATTTCCGCTGAAACGCGATTGCCTGCCAAAGCCTTATTCAGCAAGGCAACCTTGAGGTTCCATTCGTACTTGTCTTGAATTTCAACCCCGTACACGAGCTCAGCCGTTGGGAACGACTTCAGCGCGGCAAGGATAAAGTTGCCCGTTCCGAACGTTGGCTCGACGATCACTCGAGGGGACAGGCCCGTGTCAGCCAAGTAACTGCACACTTGATCCGCCAAGCTCTGCGGAGTCTGAAAGTCGCCCCACTCTCGGCTTGTGTCGGGTATCGAGCTTGAGGGGAGCATCGTGAGCGCTCGCCGAAGTTCCTCCAACGCTTCTAGATCGCGGAAGAAGCGCCTGATTCCTGTCAATTGGTGTATCTCGGCATTGGCGTGTTCAAGTGTGTCGTAGGCCGAGATCATATCAAGTAGGCGAATTCGACTCGGCCCGACGACATACCGGGAAGCTGCCTCGGCAATCCGAAGTGCCGCGTCACTCATACGATTTTTTCGATTCCCGAAACGGCTTCGGTCAGGTTTACAATCCGGCTATACTGAAGCCGCCACTGGAGCGCGTTGGAGATGGTCAAATATCCAAGCACGGGCGGCGTCTGCACGATTTCATCGGCCAGAGCGTTGTAAACGATCTCGTCGCCCGGCAGATTGCGATCGGTGAGAAAGGCCACTATGTCGTCGTGGTTCCCATTTCGGCTGAGAATCTCAAGTATGCCGCGTGTGGTCTGGTAATCCGAAGTTCGGCTCTTGTCAATGAACGCGCTGCTCACGAAAGTCAGTTTGGCTGTCCTGTCGCGGCGACTGTCATCCTTGTCGTAAACAAACAGCAGCAAGTTGTAACCGAGGCCGTACACTTTCTGTCTGGCCGAACGAAAGGGGCAAGACGATTGAGGCTGGCGGATAGATGTGACTTTGATGTCTGTCTCGACCGACGGCAGATCAACGCCGAGCGCGGAACTGCCAATTTCCGTGCCGTACTGCCCTTGAAGCCTCTCTTGGAACTTGTGCTCAATGAACGTGCCGATGGCTTTGCCATCCGTAACGCCAAACAACTCTGGGTAAATGTGACTCTCCAGACAGAAGGCCTTTGCGGTGACAATCAGGCTGCGTTGCGTCAATGGCTTTCTTACCATGCGGCAAGCATACTATATCTAAAACGGTATGACAAGCCGATCGCAAATAACAAATCCAAAACTCCAAACCCAGATATAATTGCGCCACGAGGGGGAAGCAAAGGAGTCTGACATGTCCCACACCACAATTGAATCAATCTTGGCCCGCGAGATACTCGACTCGCGCGGCAATCCGACCGTGGAGGTCGAAGTTACGTTGATTGGCGGCGCGTGGGGACACGCGGCGGTGCCGTCGGGCGCGTCCACGGGCCAGCACGAGGCGCTTGAACTACGCGACGGCGATAAGACTCGCTACGGCGGCAAAGGCGTGCTGAAAGCGGTCGAGAATGTGAACTCGAAGATCGCCGAGTTGCTCGTCGGCTGGGAGGCGACGCAACAACGCGAAATTGACGCGGCAATGTTCGAACTCGACGGCACGCCGAACAAATCCAATCTCGGCGCGAACGCGATCCTCGGCGTGAGCCTCGCCGTCGCCAAAGCCGCCGCCAACGTACTGGGTCTGCCGCTTTATCGCTACCTCGGCGGCGTTCACGCGCACGTTCTGCCGATCCCGATGCTCAACATCCTCAACGGCGGGACGCACACCGGCTGGCAGTCCACCGACTTTCAAGAATTCATGGCCATGCCGATCGGCGCGCCGAGTTTCGCCGAAGCACTGCGTTGGGGATCGGAAGTCTATCAATCATTGAAAAAGGTGCTGAAGGACAAAGGCTACACGGTGCTGGTCGGCGACGAGGGCGGCTACGCGCCCGCGCTCAAGACGAACGAAGAGGCGGTCGAGGTGATTCTGACCGCAATCGAGAAAGCGGGGTACGAACCCGGCGAGCAAATTTCGATCGCGCTCGACCCCGCGGCCTCGGAAATCTACGATGTGAAGATCGGAAGATACAATCTCCGCAAAGAGGGCAAGCAACTCTCCAGCGAGGAGATGGTCGAGTTCTGGGCGGGCTGGGTCGCTAAGTACCCAATCGTCTCGCTCGAAGACGGATTGGCCGAGGACGACTGGGCGGGCTGGAAACTTCTCACCGACCGGCTCGGTGGCAAAATCCAACTCGTCGGCGACGACCTGCTCGTCACCAACCCGGAGCGCGTCCGCCGCGCCATTAAAGAGGGCGTCGCCAATTCACTGCTGGTCAAACTGAATCAGATCGGCAGTCTCACCGAAACGATTGAGGCCGTCGAGACATGCCAACGCGCCGGCTGGACTGCGGTTACCTCGCATCGCTCCGGCGAGACCGAGGACACGACGATTGCCGATCTCGCGGTCGCGCTAAATATGGGCCAAATCAAGACCGGCGCTCCGGCGAGAAGCGACCGGGTGGCGAAGTACAACCAGTTGTTGAGGATCGAGATGGAGTTGGGGGAAGCGGCGGAATACGGAAGGATGAAGGATAAGGGATGAAGGATAAAGACGCTAATTTCAGCCTTCATTCTTCCGCCTTCATCCTTTCGACTTCATCCCTTTCTCTTCTCCCCGGCGCGGGCGTGCCGCAGTGCGGGCAGAGGTTCCACTGAAGTTCGAGCGGGCGGCAGCACTTGGAGCACGGGCGTCGCAGGCGCGTGTGGCAATTGGGGCACAGCATCCAATCAGGCTGAGTGGCGCGACCGCAGCCGGGGCACAACGGCTTCTCCTCGATCCCCTGAAGCAGGGCTTCCTCTTCGAGTGAGCGTTGATAAGCCTCGGCCAGCGTCTCCGGCGGGCGCAGGATGAGATAGACGACGAAACCGGGCAGGAAGAGCAAGGCGACGACGAGCGCGGCGAGGATCTGGGCCAGTGCATCGCGTGACCGGGCGCGCATGTCGCGATAAGTCCAAATCACGAGGCTCAGCCACAGCGCCGCGCCGAACGCGCCCAACAGCGCCGTGCCGACCAGCGCGTAGTTCGTCAGACTTTCGATGTCGAATCCGAAGGGCATGGAACACTCCGTAGGGTAGGCGCGGATTATAGCATTCCATCACGAATATCACGAATGGACGAATCGCACGAATTGGACGCATTCGTGACATTCGGCCAATCGTGCCATTCGTGATTTCAATTCACCGCCACAGGCCGCACGGCATTTGACTTGCCTCGCCGCCTGAAGTATTATCGGCGGCATCATGGAGGAGGGTGCCGGGGCCGCGCCGAGAACGCTCATCGCCGATCTGCCGAGCAACGATCGGCCCAGAGAAAGGCTGGCGGCGGCCGGCGCGAGCGCGCTGTCGAATAGCGAGCTGCTCGCCATCCTCCTGCGAACCGGAGTCGAAGGCAAGAGCGCGATCCATCTGGCCGAGGAACTGCTGTCCAAACACGGCGGCATCGCCGGGCTGTTGCGTTCTTCCTATGACGACCTCTGCACCGTCAAGGGGATCGGCGAGGCCAAGGCGGCGCAGTTGAAAGCGGCTGTCGAACTGGGCCGCCGGCTGGTGGCTGCCTCGCCGGAAGACCGCCCCACGATCAACTCGCCCGCCGACGCCGCCAACATGCTCATGCTCGACATGGGCCATCTCGATCAAGAGCATCTGCGAGTCATGTTGCTCGACACGCGCAACCGGGTGCTCAAGATCGTCGAAGTTTACAAAGGCTCGCTCGACACATCGCTCGTCCGTGTCGGCGAATTGTTCCGCGAGGCGATCCGCATCAACGCCGCCGGTATCATCGTCGCGCACAATCACCCATCGGGCGATCCATCGCCGTCGCCGGAAGACCTGGTGCTGACACGGATGGTCGTCGAAGCCGGGAAACTGCTCAGCATCTCGGTCGTCGATCATCTTATCATCGGGCAACAACGATTCGTCTCGCTCAAGGAGAGAGGCCTGGGTTTCAACGTATGATCGTCAAACAACTTTCCCCTCAACTCGTGCTGTTCCCGGCCCGCAACGCCGCCGAGATGACGCGCTGGGGCGCGGCGGCGGCCAACTTCGGCAATGCCTTCTCGCGCGTGAAGTTCGGGCGCGACCCCGACGCGCGTGAGATTCCCAACTACGACAAAGTCCTTCTGGTCAACCCGCAATCGTGGGGCGAGCCGACGATCGACCCTATCTACGATCACCTCGCCGCCCGCGCCGAAGGGGCCGATGTGGAAACGATGTACGTCACCGGCCCGCGCCATCTCAGCCAGATTCTGAATTATCGGGCTTACATGAACGACCGGCTTGGCTTGAAAGAGCGCGGGCTGGCCCGCAGTGAATGGCAGGCCGGCGGATCGCTCATCGGCCTGTATGGGCGCGGCAGCGGCGAAATGGAAGGGTCTGATTTCGAGATCATGCGCACTGCGCGCATCGAGGCCGTCAAATTGATCGCCCACCACAACGCGCCCAGCCGCGACGGGAGCCTCGCCGTCAACCCCGGCATGTTCTTCATCTTCCGGCCCACGATTTCATTCGAACAGCGCGTTATCTCTCCGGCCGAGTTTGTCAGTTCGGTCGAGGGCGACTACAACCGGGCGGTATTCGAGTACGGCATCAAGTATCTCGAAGTCCACAACGAGCCGAACATCGGCGAGTTCGGGTCGTACGCGGCGTGGTCGAACGGCAAACAGTTCGGCGATTGGTTCCTTGAAGTGCTCAAACTTCTGCGACCGAAGTATCCGGGCGTGCAACTCGGCTTCCCCGGCCTCTCGCCGGGCTTCGGTTTTGACTTTCCGCCCAAGCGACTCGAGTCGAATCAATTTCTGCGCGAGGCCGCTTTCGCCGCACGACAGGCCGACTGGATCGGCGTGCACAATTACTGGGGCAACCGCGGGGGGATGTTCGGCCCGGGAGACGGCTGGTACTGGAACACGTACAAAGCCATGTTCCCGCGCAAGGTGCTGATGATCACGGAATTCGGCAACCCGTTCCAAGACCCGGCCGAGGTGGGCGATCAATATTCGCGTTACTATGGCCTTCTTCGCAAAGAACAGTGGATGGCCGCCGCGTTCTCCTACATCGTCTCGAACAACGATCCGGGCAACCCGTCGCAACAGGGATGGGCGTGGCGAACCGAGGACGGAATCGATCGCGGCATCGCGCCGGTCGTCGGCCAGCGCAAATACATTTCAGGCGAAGCGCGCCCCAGCGCGCCGACGCCGAAACCGGCGGCCACGCTCCGGCCCGGCCAACCGACGCCGGCGCCCGCCGACCCCACGCCGTTTCCGGCCTGCCAGGATCCGAAGGAGTTTTTCGACCCGTTCCTGAATCGGTGCCGATTGCCGTAGAGACGACCCGGCGGGTCGTCTGTACAAGATGAGTGGCACAGGCGTTGTCAATCGCCTCGTGTTAGTGCCGGCGCGCGACGCCTACGACATGACACGCTGGGGGGCGGCGGCGGCGAACTACAGGCGGGCCTTCGGCGAAGTGATCTTCGCGCGCGATCCTTACGCGATTGCTCTCGACGAGTTCGAGCGAGTGACTGTCGTCGACCCCGACTTCTGGCCCGGCGACGTGATGGCGTACTTGCGCCAGCAAGCGCCCCGCATCAAGGTCGAGGTGATCTTCGCGCCAACGCCGGAGGTGCTGGCCGAGATCCTGAACGCCCGCGCCTTTTTCGCCAGCAGCTACCAGGTAGCCCCCGAGCAGGTGCCGCAGCCAACGCCCAACCCGGAACTGACAGGACTGTGGCCGCGCGGCGTGTGCCTGATCGGATTGCACGGCCGGGCCGACGGCGAACTGCAAGACGCCGACTTTTCTGTTTACGACACAGCGCGTATCGAAGCCGCCAAACTCACCAGCCACGCCACCGAGCAGTCCGTCAGCCGGCTATTGGAGATCAACCCGCGCATGTTCATCATGGTGCGCGCTATCTCCGGCTTCTCGGACCTCAACGGCCAGCCGCGCCGCATCTCGCCGGAGGACTTCGCCGGTTCGACGATTCCCGACCTGGCCCGGCTGGTGGACGGCAGACGAGTCTGGGATATCGAGATTCACAACGAGCCTAACTTGACGCAGGAAGGCCTGGGCGGGAGTTGGAACAACGGGCGCGAGTTCGCCGATTGGTGGCTGAAAGCCCGCGACGTCTTGCGTCAAACGTTCCCTTTTGCGCGGTTTGGCTTTCCCGGCCTCTCGAACGGCTTCGGCGTTCCTGGCGTGCGGTATGACGGCGATCAGTTTCTGAATGAGGCCGAGGCGGCCGTCAGAGAGGCCGACTGGATCGGAATTCACTCGTACTGGGTGGTCGGCGGGATGACCGATCCGAATCAAGGCTTCGAGTATTTGCGCTACCGGGGACGCTACCCGGACAAGTTGCTCTACATTACCGAGTTCAACACGGCGACGTACGCCAAGAACGATCAGGCCCAGCAATACGCGCAGTATTACGCGATGCTTCGCCACGAGGCGGGCCTGGGCGCGGCCTTTTCGTACGTCGTGTCGACGTCGTACCTCGACGAGTCGCACAAGTTCGCCTGGCGAGGCGAGGACGGATCGGACGTGGGCATTGCCGCCGTCATCGGCGCGCGCAACTACGTGGGTTAGGCAGCGGAGGTCAATCATGCCACCGGAACAGATTCTTCTTCTTCCGAAAGACAAATATTTCGACTGGGTGCAGGCCGCCAAAGACTACGTGATGGCATACGGCGCGAACGTGACGCCCGATCCGGCGACGGCGGCGCGCTCCGCCATCACCGTGACCGCGCCTGACGGCGCAGGCCTGTTCCCCGTCGGCGATCTGGCGGCGTGGTTCAACCAGAATTTCCCCGACACGAAACTCGATCTCGTCGCAGCGTCCGGCCCCGGCGATCTGTCGGCGGCGCTGAAGACCCGAATGGACAGCAACGACCGCTACGGTCAGGCCGGCCAGCCGAGCAGGGCGCTCAGGCTCCTTTGGCCGACGGACTACAATCAGATCACGCAGCCTTTCGGCGTCAACCCGCAGATCTACGCGCGCTTCAACTTGCCCGGCCACGAAGGCATTGACTTCCGCGCGTCGAACGGTTCCAACATCTACGCCTGCGCCGACGGCACGGTGTTCCGCATCGACCAGTATCAGGGCAACCCAAGCAAACAGCCGTACGGCAACGCCATTCGCATTCAGCACCGCGACGGTTATCAGACAGTCTACGCGCATCTCGTCGAAGTGCTGGTCAATGTCAACGATCGCGTCAAGGCGCGCCAGTTGATCGGCAAAGCCGACTCGACCGGCAACTCGACGGCCAGCCATTTGCACCTCACGCTCAAGAAAGTGGGCGCGACGGCCGCCGGCATCACCAATTATCCCTTCGACATCATCGACCCAACGCCCTTCCTTGCCAAGCCGGGCGAACTGGTGCCCCCCGCCGACGGCGGCGCGACTCCGGGGACGGCGTCGAACATTGATTACAAGTGGCCGGCGGGAAAGTGTCTGGTTGGGGCACACACTCGCGCCGATGGGCCGATGATGGACGCGGACCTCGCCGCGGTGCGAATCGCGCGCATCGAGGCGGTGAAACTCATGACGACCTCCCGGCCCGAAAACGTCGATCAACTGCGCCAGATCAACCCGGCCATGTTCATTATGGTGCGGATGCACGCCGCCTTCGAGGGCCGCACGGTTCGGCCCGACGAATTCGCGCACTGGATGGAAGGCGACATGGCTCCGTTCTACTCCAAAGGCATTCGCTACTTCGAGGTGCACAACGAGCCGAATCTAACGATCGAGGGCTGGCGAACGTCGTGGCAGGATGGGCGCGAGTTCGGCACGTGGTTCATGGACGTAGTGGGCCGCCTGCGCGCCGTGTTCCCCGAAGTCAAGTTCGGCTACCCCGGCATCTCGCCGGGAGGGCAGGTTTCCGGCTTGCGGATGGACGCGGGCGCGTTCCTGGGCGGCTCAGAAGATGCGATCAACCGCGCCGATTGGCTGGGCGTTCACTGTTACTGGACCGACGAAGTTTCGATGGGCATGGCTGAGGCAGGGCGTGGCTGGGAGGCGATCAGGCGCCGCCATCCGGAGAAGTTGCTCTTCATCACCGAGTTCGCCAACGTCAGCCAGCAAGATACCCGCTCGAAGGGCTTGCAGTATGCGAAGTATTACGAGACACTGCGCAATCAACCCGGCATGGGCGCGGCCTTCTCGTTCGTCCTTTCGGCCTCGTCAGGTTTCCCCGAGCAGGTGTGGCGCGGCGAAGATGGGGGGCTTACCGAGATTCCTGCCGGAGTGGGCGCGCGGACATTCGCTTGACGGGAAGGAGAAATGCGGGGTCGCAAGAAAGCAAATCGGGGCGAGTCTTGTGCTCGCCCCGATTTCTATTTATTCGGCAAGTGAGTTGAATCGTCACCGGCTATTGTTTGCTTCGCCCCGCAGTCGGGCGAGTTCTGCTCGCAGTCGTTCGACTTCGGCTTCGGCCTCGCGACGAGCCGCCGCCTCCTTCCCGGCTTTGGCTTCAGCCTCGCGGCGAGCCTGCTCGGCCTCGGCGTGCGTGAGGAGTTTCTCGCCGGTGGCAGGATTGTAGAGCCGCAGCCGGTCGCCCTCCAATCGCAGGTCGAGCCCCAAGACTTCGCTGCGCAACGACAGTATGCCGTCCGGCAGGCGGATGCCGTGGATCGGCATGTAGTTCCCGTCAACCAAACGCAGTCCTAGCAGCGGCGGCTTGAGGTAATCTCCAGTCGGGTCGAACTGAAAGTATTCGCGGACGTTCAGGAGGGCGTATATGCCGCGTTTCATCCCCTGATCCTTGAGGCGTGTGCTCTCGGAGGTAATCTCCATGACAAAGTCGGGCGCTTTGCCTTCTTCCCAAAGCCGATAGGAGCCACGGTCGTGTTTGGCGACGCCGATGGCCACAAAGACATCTGGCGCTACAACCGACTCCGGCACCCCTCGTTCGTAGTATACGAACATATCGCCCGATACGTAAACATCCGGGCGATCTCGAAAGAAGTGATCGAGAGACCCGATGACATACATCAGGGGCTTGCGTTGGAAGTCGCTTTCGGCCATGGGCAACCCATCCGAGTCAGGGTAATGGATTTTCGATTGTGGAGGCGCGTAGACAGCCATAGGAGAATCCTCAGTTGCGGGTGATACCGTCACCTGTTGTCAGCATAACGATGATAGCACATCTCGAATGGCCAGGCAACTGTCGGCGCATCACGGTGAGCTTTTCTCCACTCTCACCATATCGAAAATCGGCGCGCCATCTCTCCGCGAAAACGTCTCCACGGTCACCACTTTCAACCCTCGTCCGGCCAATGACGCCTCGAACGCCTCGCGGCGGGGAAAAATCGTCTCCTGCGGCCAATGCAAGATGAAGAGTGTATTCGGATCAGCGAGCGCGGTGGCAAGGCGATCTTCAAAGCCGGGATCAGGCTCCCACGAATAGCCGAAGATTTCATTGGGACTGACTCGCCCATGGGTGAGGAAGCGCACTGAGGGCGCAAAGCCCCAATCGAGCGCGACAACGGGGCGCGTATTCGGCTGGCTGTCGAGGAACTTTGCCAGTGCGTAGACCGAATCCGAGTGCGCGTTGAGGCCTCCGGTGCGGGCCAAATCGCGGTGGTAGCTCACGTCCACCCAAACGTCGCGGGCGGCCAATCCGGTGATCGCGAGGAGCAACAGGATCGTTTTGTGCACGGATTGGACGGATTTGTTCGGGTTGCTCGTCGCACGAGAAACATTCGTGCCATCCGTCTTATCCGTGTCCTCCGCAATGAATCCATCGACTCCCAGCGCGATGATGAGCGGAAAGAACGGCACGAGCAGCGCGAAGTGGGTCGGGAAGAGGCCGGAGACGGTGAAGATGGTCTGGAGAAAGGCGAAGAGTGTGAGGAGCACCGCGCCAAGCGGAAGTCGTGAGGCGGGGCGCCGGGCCAGCGCGCGAAAAATGATGACGCCGATGGCGAGGGCCAATGCCCATTCCGTCGCCGGGTTCCCATGCGAGCCGCCCAGATACCACAAGTGATCGCGGCCGGCCAACACCGCGCGCAATTCGTCCCAGCGCGCTGCGAGGTTTTGCGCCAAATGCAGGTTGTCCACACCGTAGAACGAGGTCGTGAGATTTCCGCCGACCGAAGCCAACGTCCCGCCGGTCTTGAGGTTGTAGATGACGAGAGGCGCGAGGCCGAGAATGAAGGGGAGGAGGAAGGTGAGGACGGGAGTGAGCGAAACGTGAAGCGTGACACGCGCAGCGTGACCCGTGGCGCGCGATGCGTGGAGCGTGGAGCGTGAAGCGGGTATCGCGATTTCGAGGAGCGCCAAAACGATGGCCGCGCCAACTGCGCCGCCGATCACCCACAAGAACGATAACTTGGCATACACCCCCAACCCGGCGCACAAGCCGGCGAGTGCGAGCCGCCACCAGCCACTGCGCCGCGCCCACGCCGCGCCAGCCCACAGCGCGGCCATCGCCAACGCCGCAGCGATCGACGTCACAAAGACTCCCTGCCGGCTCCAAAAGAGAAATGAGGGCTGGACGGCCAGGAGAATCGCCGCTACCGCCGCCGGTCTCTCCCCGAACGTCTCCACCGCAAAGCCGTACGTGAGAACGATCGTCGCAAGCCCGATCGACACGGCCATCAATCTCAGCGCGAATACGTTTGCGCCGAGGACGGCGAAGAATGGAATGGCGGTGAGGACGTTGAGCGAACCGATGTAATCCTGCACCATCAACGGCCACTGCATTGTGCCCAGCCCGACCGTCGCATCGCGAAAGGCGGTGACCGGCTGACCGGCGAGGATTTGCTGGGCTTGCAGTCCGGCCTCCTGAGCTTCGTCGTTGTGCAAGCCGGGAAGATGCAGCTGGTAGAGCGCCAGGGCGGCGAACAGGCCAAGAGCGAGGATTAGCGCGACGCCAGATTTCAGAGTTGCTCCGCAAGATTCGAGATTGGGATTGGGCAGTCGGGACTTGGGATTTTGACGCCCCTACTCCAGCGCCAGAAGTTCAACTTCCGAGACCATGCTCTCGAAGAGGTGGCCGGAGGCGTAGATCGAAATCGAGATGATCGAGGCCGGCGTCAACCCGGCTCGATTCATTTGATCGATCAGGTTCGGGGAGTCGTAGATGTACCATGTCGCCTTCGGAATGCGGATGTGCGGGCCGGTGGGCGGCGGACAGGTGACGCACGAGGTCGGCACGTCGCCGAGGAAATTCGAGTCCGAATAAAATCCTTGCAGCCATTCGCGTCGCGTGCCGCTGGTGTCGAGGAACTCGATCTTCGCCATCACCGGGCATTCCGAGCCGAGACTGCCGCACTTGGTCAGATCTTGTTGCAGGATCAGCGCGGCAAGGTGCAGACGCAGTTCGCGGATGTCGCGCACGTCGCGGTTGAGTTCCTGCCGCAGGCCGATTTGTCCCCAGTCGCGCCCATCGCGGATGAAATGCGCCGCCGGCCGGCCTCGGCTCGACGATTCGTCAACGAGGCCCGGCTGATCGGCGGGATCGTATTGATTCTGATATACGGACCACACCGTGCCGAGGGAACCCGCAAAGCCGTCGCTGGCGAGCAGGTTGCGTTCCGGGGGAAGCGCGCCGAGCGGCTGTCTGCCCGTCGGCATCACCGTGCGCTGATTCGTTTTTGCGACCGTCGCCCCGCCGTTGGCTAGCGCGGTGGCCTGCCCTTCGCGCACCGTAACCTGTGTCTCTTGCCCGTTGACCTCTACCGAGTAACTCCCCATTTGGTCGAGCAGGACCAGCCCCTGCGGAGTTTGCAGAGTGATCGCTAGCGGGCGCGACGTGCCCGGTGAAATGCTCACCCTGACGCGGCCGGCCGTCATATCGAGGACAGTGCGATGGCCACGCGGGCTGGAGGCGAAGCGCGGCGACCGGATCGTCGTCAAGCGAATGGCCGTGCCGCCGTAAATCTGCGCCGAGCCGATCGAGTCGTGATTATTCGAAGAGTAAAACGACAGGGTCGCCTGCGAACCGTCGTCGGTCTGGATGCGGGAACCCTCGGGGATGTCGGCCAACCGATCGACTACGCCGTCGGACACAGCGCGGCCGGGGCGCGTCACCAATATCGTTCCGGCGCCCACGTCGAGGTCCACCTTCTGCTCGACCTCGCTGTTTACGATCAGATACTGCGCTCCGAGAGGCACGCCAATGATCAGCGCACAGCAAGTCACGAAGGCGGTGGTCATGACAGTCCATGCCAGGCGTTGAGGATTAGAATGCATGGTAGTGATAGGGTAGACGCCAAGCGAGGCTGGAGATTGAGTTCAGAAACGAACGTCGAACGAGGTGAATTCGCCGGTCGCGTCGCCCCACGTCAAATCAACATCGCTCACGCGCGCCGCCGGGGGACCCGTCCGCAGGAAGTCGGCGAACGCGTCGAGAGCCGCGCGGCGGCCTTCCGCCATTGCTTCGACCGACCCGTCGCGCAAATTGCGAACCCAACCGGTCACGCCCAACTGGTCGGCGCGGCGCTGTGTGTAGTATCGAAAGTTGACGCCCTGCACCAATCCACTGACGATCGCGTGCACGCGGGCTGTATGCTCCGAGGGATTGTCGCTCATGGTGAATCGAATTGCCGGAGATGGACTGCGCTCAGATTATACCAGCAAAACACGAGTCTATTGACAAAAGCGCGATGGGAGGCTTAGACTCTGCGCCGTTCGACCGGCGACAAGCACTCAGAGGCCGACGCGCGCACGGCAAACCGCTTCGGCCTCTGCGCTTATGGCAGATGCCCGAATGACAAACACCGCAAGCATTTGGAAAAGATTGCGATCTATCGATCCGGCGTTCGCCGGCGTGATGGCACTGGCCGCCGCATTGCGCTACACCTACATCGGAATGCACCACGTCATCGT
>JACQED010000219.1 GCA_016200785.1 Chloroflexota bacterium | reverse complement strand
CCTATCCGCTAATCCGCTCCCCATCCGCTGTCCAGCCCCCTCCCCTACACCTCATTCACCATCGTGAAGATCATCGGCCGGCGCTTCATTTCGTTGTAGAAGTACTCGGCCAACGTGTCCTCGATCTTCTTCGGCAGACTGCCGTTGGCTTTGCCGGCGACGGCGACGACTTTCTCGCGCGCCGCAGCCATAAGTTCTTCGGAGTCGCGCACGAAAACGAAGCCTTTGGAGATGATCTCCGGCTGGCCGACGATCTGGCCGCTCTTGCGATCGCGGCGCAGATTGACCAGCACGAAGCCGTCTCTCGCCAGCGACTCGCGCTCGCGCATCACCGTCGGGCCGATGTCGCCGACACCGGTGCCGTCCACGAAGACGTAGCCGCCCCGCACGCGCTCGCCGACCGATAGCTTGCCGTTCTCGAATTCGAGAACTGTCCCGTTTTCGACGACCGCCATGTTATCCGGCGCGATGCCCATTTCGCGGGCAATCGCGGCGTGCTGATTCAGATGCCGCAGTTCGTCGTGGATCGGGACGAAGTTCTTGGGCTTGACGAGGTGGATGAGGAGTTTCATCTCCTCCGCGCTGGCGTGGCCGGAGACGTGCACCGGCGCGATGGGATCGTAGATCACGTTCGCGCCGCGCTGAAAAAGGCGGTTGATCGTGCGGTGCACCATTTCCTCGTTGCCGGGGATCGGGTGCGATGAGAGCACGACCGTGTCCTTCTCCTGCAAGTCGAATTGCCGATTGCGCCCGGTCGAGAGCCGCCCGAGGATCGAGGAGGGCTCGCCCTGCGTGCCGGTCGTCATGATCGCGACTTTCTTCGCCGGCATCTTGAGCGCTTCTTCCGACGGGAGGATCAGTCCCTCCGGCACGTCGAGGTAGCCGAGTTTCTGCGCCATGCGCGCGTTCTCGACCATGCTCGTGCCGACCAACGCCATCTTGCGGTTGTGCCGCATGGCGGCGTTGGCCACTTGCTGGATGCGCGAAATCAGCGACGCGAAGGTGGCGACGAGGATGCGGCCGGGCGCGGTTCGGAACACCTCGTCGAAAGCGGGATCGATCACCGCCTCCGACGGCGTCCAGCCGGGCTTGTCGGCGTTGGTCGAGTCCGACAGCAGGGCCATCACGCCCCGGCCGGAGAACTCCGCCAGTTTGGCGTAATCTGTCGGCCAGCCGTCCACCGGTGTGTGATCGAATTTGAAGTCGCCGGAATGGACGACGAGGCCGGCCGGCGTGGTAATGCCGAGGCCGACGCCGTCCGGGATCGAGTGGCAGATGTGGAACGTCTCGACGGTGAACGGGCCGATGTTCAGCCGGTCACCGGCTTTGATCGTGTTCAGTTTCACCTTGTCGTACAGTTTGCCGTCGCGCAGTTTCACTTCGAGCAGGCCGCGCGTCAGCGGCGTGGCGTAGATCGGCGCGTTGATTTCGCCCATCACGTGATTGATCGCGCCGGTGTGGTCTTCGTGACCGTGGGTCACGATGACGCCGCGAATCTGCTCTTTCTTGTCGAGCAGATAGCGGAAGTCGGGGATGATGTAATCAATCCCCAGCATATCGTTTTCGGGGAACATCAGGCCGGTGTCGACGATGAGAATGTTCTCGCCGTATTCAAAGGCCATCATGTTCTTGCCGATTTCGCCGAGTCCCCCGAGGGGGATGATACGTAATTTGTTACTCATGTTTTCTCCAATCATCCCTCGCTCCCGGCGCCTCTCCCATCGGGAGAGGGGGGCGGGGTGAGGGCCAATACGCAAAAACCCGCAGGAGTCGCTCCGGCGGGTTGGGTTTCGAATTGCGCTTGCCAAGCGTCGCGCCTCACTGCGCGAGGCGCTCCTGCAAGACGCTCCTACTTATTGTGCCTACGACCTTACTGGGACTAAGCGAGGCGGACGACTTCCTGGGCCAGGGGGCCGCGGTAACTCTCTTCGAGGATGAACTCGACCTTTTCGCCCGCCGCGAGAGTTTTGATACCGTTGCCCTGGATGGCCGTGTAGTGGACGAAAACTTCGAGTCCCTTCTCGGCCTGAATGTAACCGTAACCCTTGGAGCCGTCGAACCTCAAAACCGTGCCCGTAATGCGGTTTGCCACGATAAGAGCCTCCGAACGGATAACGGCGTGCATTTTATCACAAAGCGATCGGTCGGTCAAACCCGGCCTCGGGCCTCGGGCGGCGTCACGGCGTCGGACGGGCGACGACGGCCACGCGGTGGCTGTTGCCGGTGTACGGCCAACACGTCAGCAGTGTGAGTCTTACGTCGGATGTCGGATCGAAATACACCAGGTTGGCGGCCTGCTGCTCCGGCGTGATGCCCGCCTCCTGAAAAGTCGTCACGCTCTCCACCGTGTAATGCCACACCTGCGCGCTCGTGCTGACCTCCACTACATCGCCGGCCTTCAATTCGCTCAAACGCCGGAACACCTCGCCCAGAATATGGTTGTGGCCGTAAATCACTGTGTTGCCGACCGTCCCCGGCGGCGCGCTGCTCACCAGAAAGCCGGCGGCGTAGCCGGGCGAGTCATACACGGCGTTATCGCCCTCCAGATGCCAGCCGACCGGAACGACTGCGCCGTCCACACCGATAGCGGCGATGCGGATTTGCGTCGGCAGGTTCGCGCCGATCTCGTCCGCCGCCAGCGACGCCAGGCCGGGGTCGGGCGGCTGAGAGACGAAGCCGGTCAGCGCGGGAACTATTCCCGCCGAGGTGGGGGCCGGCGTGCTGCTCGGCAGAGGCGGAAGGGTCGCGGTGTTCTCAGGTCTCGGCAAAGAGGTGAAAGTCGGAAAGGGCGTGGATGCCAGGAACGTCACGACACCGGGCGGAGCAAGAGGCGTCGCCACCGCAGGCGGCGGAAGCGTTTTCTGCTGACCGGAACAGGCGGTGAGGGAGGTCAGCAAGCCGAGAAGAAGGGGGCGAAAGAGACGCATGGGAATCAGTCAGCGGATAAAAAACGGATTAGCGGATAGACTCGAGTCCTCAAGCCACTCGGCCTATCCGCTAATCCGCTACCCATCCGCTGACAAGCCCCATCCGCTGCCCAACTGATCTGCTACTACTCAACTCGCCGAGCGTCTTCGCCTCGCCACCAGCCAGCCCGTCACCGCAATCGCGGCCAAGACCGCCAGCAGCAATGCGCCAAGCATCGCCCCGATCGGCGCGCCGGTGGCGGGCAGAGCCAGCGGCTTCTTGGCCGTCAGCCCGTAGGTCGAGAGGTGCGTCACGTCAACGCAGATCTGCTGTGAGGCCGCATCCACCCGCCTCGCGCCACTCTCCACGCTCCACGGGCCGCCGCCGGACAGCGACTGAATCTGCAAGTTGGCGACGCTGCCGCCCGCGCTCAGCAGGTCGGCCACGGTGTAGGTGAAGCAGACGGTGAGCGGGTGAGCGTTGAAGTCGGTCAGCAAGTTTCCGCCGCCGTCGCGCGCGGTGATGTCGGCCAGACGACTGCCGATGAAGCGATAGCCGAACGGCAGCGCGGGCGCATTGTTCTGCGCGAGCGGCTGGATCGTCAAAGTCGTTCCATCCGGCACGGCATCGTTCGGAACGCCGACTGAGACACCGCTGAGGGAATCGGCCAACGCCCCGCCCGCGCGACTCATCGTCGCCGTTTGCGCGGCAAGGTTAGCCGACGAGGCCGATTGCCCGGCCACACCCGACGTGCCGCCGGTCGTCGTCTGTTTGGGCACCAGGCCGAAGCCCACGCGATAGCCGCCGGTCGTAGCGACATCCACGCACGTCGGGGTGGTGGCTTCCCAGCCTTCCGGCACGACGACGCAGAAGGTCGTACCGGTGACATTTATCTTGATGCCCGCCAGCGGCGAGCCGTCGTCGTCCTTGCCGTTGCGGTTGTGGTCCTGGAAGACGTTGACGTTCAATTCGTTGATCCACAGCAGGCCGTTCGCGCCGGTCACGCCGCTGCCGATGAAGTTGGGGTTGGGCCCGCCGCCGGGCGCGGCGTTCACCGTCACCGTGTCCGCTGTGCAGTCGTTGTTGGCTTCGCTGCTTTCGGTGACTGCGCCGTCGGGGTCGGCGCGGCAGACGCCGCCGGTGGGGTTGGTGAGCGCGCCGGTCGTGGCCGGGGTGGCGCTGAAGACAACGTCGAACCTGCCGGTGGTCGCGCCGAGGGTGACTGTCGCGCCGCTGGCGGTGCAGGTGAGCACGTTGGCGGCGATGGCGCAGACGATGTTGGCGCTGTTGGTCACGTTGGTGACGTTCTGGACGGTGGGCGTGCCGTAGGTCGGCCCGGCGGGCAGATTGTCGCGGAAGATAACCTGACCGTCGGTGAAGGCCGCCGCGCCGGCGCCGGTATTCGAGATCGTCGCCGTCCAGTTGAACGAGTTGCCGAGCGTCACCGTCCCGCCGACGTTGTTCGTCTTGGCTGCCGTCAGGTCGGAAAATTGCGCTTCGTACGAGCCGATGTCACACGTAGCCGTGCCGTTGCCATCGCCGTCCGCCGGACGAGTCACACCGTTTTGCGAAGTATTGTTCACCGGCGCGGCGGCGCAGATCGTATTGTCACCGGCGTCAATCGCCGCGCTGCCGCTGTTGAGCGGGAAATATTGCGGACTGCCAGCGAGCGCGCCGAGATTCGGATCGGTGTTGATCTTGGCGTTGGTGGTGAAGCCGCAAGTGTTTGCCGAGTCGAGGTTGTTGCCGCCGTCGGTGATGGTGCCACTGCAATTATTTGTGCCATTGACGATGGTGTTTTTGAGCGTGACTAGACCCGTAAAATTATTTCGAATAGCTCCACCATTACCCGTAGCCGTGTTGCCAGAGAAAGTGCTGTTGATGATTGTTAACGCTGCCGTCGTACTAGAACGGACGCCACCGCCGTTAGTAGAAGAGTTGCCCGAAAACGTGCTGTTGCTAATCGTCGCTGTACCAACATTATTAATAGCTCCGCCGCCATTAGTCGCAGTAGGAGACGTGTTGTTGATGAAAGTGCTATTGCTGATCGTCAACGTGCCTCCTTGATTTTGAACGGCGCCAGCATCGTTAGATGCTGTGTTATTAGAAAAAGTGCTATTACTAATCGTCAACGTGCCAAAGTTGTTATGCGCGCCACCACCTTCATTATTAGCATTTCCATTAGCAATCGTCAAATTTTGCAGTGTGAGATTGCCTGAGTTGCGGAATATGCGCGACGTATTGTTGCCACTGATGGTGATAGTGCCGCCGCCGTTAATCGTCAGCGTCCCATTCCCCAAACCGATGGTGGGCAGCTGCGTTCCGCCAAGTGTAATCGTGCCGCTGACGCTGAAGGTGATGGTGTCGTCGGCGTTGCTCAACGCGCCGCAGTTGGTATTCGAGCCGCCGGTGTTGTTGGCGGCGTTGATCGCTTCGCGCAGGGTGCAGAAGGCGTCGTCGGTGGTGTTGTCGGCAAGCGAGTTGACGACGTAGGCTGCGGCGTACGCCCTCGGCACGGGCGCGATGGTGAAGAGGAGCGAGACCAGCAGAGAGGCGATGAGGGTGAGGCGGAGAGAGTGGGTCATAGGGCATCCTGTAGAATCAAAACGCCAACCGTCCGCGCAGGATCAGCGCAAACGGTTGGCGTTTGTGGACTGTGAAATTGGGGGCGGGGACGATCCCCGCTTCAGCGCTTAGGCGCGAATCATCTTCCGGCCATCGCCTTAAATGGGTTGGTTGGTTGGTTGGTTGGTTGGTTGGTTGGTTGGTTGGTTGGTTGGTTGGTTGGTTGGTTGGTTGG
>JACQED010000218.1 GCA_016200785.1 Chloroflexota bacterium | reverse complement strand
ATACGCCGCCTCGTCGGCCTCCACTGGCGACAGATGGTCGCGCCGCGACTCGACGTTGTAGCGCGCGAAGACGCCCTCCTCGACAAGGACTTTGCATTTGCCACAGGTTGCGTTCTCGGCGCAGATGCTTTCGATCTCCACGCCGAGTTCGCGGGCGGCGGCGCGCAGGGACTCGCCGTGCTCGACGTAGCCGCGCCGGCCGGAAGGTTGAAGAATGACGAGGTGCTTCGGGGCTTCGCTCACGTCACTTTTCGCCGAGGGCGTGCAATGGGTGTCTCTTCATGCGCTTTTCGCCGCTGCCGCCTTCGCTTTCTGTTCCTCGCGGAATGCGACGATCCACTTTTTGGCATTCGGGTCGCGGCCCATCAGCACGTTCGAGGCCAGAAGGATCTTGCGGATGTGATCTTCCAGCGGATTGGTGAGCGCGCTGGTCAGCCCGCGGCTGATCATCAGCGGCAGATAGGCGGTGTTGATCGTTGGCCGGTCGGGCAGGCCAAAGGCGACGTTGCTCGCCCCGGTCGTCGTGTTCACGCCAAGTTCCTCCCACACGCGCCGCTGGACTTCCAACGCGACCCAGGCCGCGACCGTGTTTGCGCCGGCGGTCAGCGTCAGCGGGTCGATCAGGATGTCTTCTTTGGGAATGCCGTACTCTGCTTTGGCGTGCTCGATGAGACTCGCGGCGGCTCCGACCCGCGCCTCCACGTCATAGTTGATCCCGCGCTCATCGTGGGCCAGGCCGATGATCGCCGCGCCGTATTCCGCCGCCAGCGGCAGATACTTCTCCATTCGCTCGCGCTCTGCGGTGGCCGAATTGATAAGCGCCTTCTTGCCGCCCATCTCTTTGAACATCTTCAACCCGGCCTCGACCGCCTTCGCGCTCGGCGAATCGATGGACAGCGGCGCGTTCACTTCCTCCATGATCGCCTGTACGGCCATCGGCATCACGACCGGCTCGTCGGCCCCGGCAAAGCCGACGTTCACGTCCAAAACTTGCGCGCCCGCCTCCAATTGCCGGTGCGCGTCGCGCCGCACCAGTGTCATATCCCCGGCTTCGAGTTGCGCCGACAGCACTTTGCGGTTAGTCGGATTGATCCGCTCGCCGATCATCACAAAGGGATGATCGAACCCGACCTTGACAACCCGGCCATCCCGCCCTTCCAACACTGTTTCAATATGGGACACCATGAATCTTGAGCCTCCGATTTGATCTGTGTGACGAGTGGCGCGCGACGAAACACACGCCACCCGTCACGCTCTGGCGTAGTTGATGTATACGGCTTTCGTTTCTGTGTAGAAATCCAGCACTTCGTCACCCATCTCGCGCGGGCCGATACCGGTGGCCTTCGTCCCGCCGAACGGCAATTGCACCTCGCCGCCTAGCCAGGGCGAATTGACGTGAGCCATGCCTGCTTCGATCTTCTCGACGAACTTGAAGGCGCGCGCCAGATCGTTCGTGTAAATCACAGACGTCAGCCCGTAATCAACGTCGTTCGCCGTCTCCAGCGCCCCGTCGAAGTCCGGGACGCGCAGAACCGACAGAACCGGGCCGAAAATTTCTTCGCGGGCGATCCGCATTTGCCGCGTCACGCCGTCGAAGATCGTCGGCCCGACGAAGTAGCCGCGGTCATAGTCCCCGCCGCCGAGTCGCGCGCCGCCGTATAGCAACTTCGCCCCCTCGCGCCGGCCCACCTCAACGTACTCCAGCACCGAATTCATCTGGCTCTCCGAGACGCACGGCCCGATGAAGGTAGACTCGTCCAAGCCGACGCCGACGCGCGGTTGCGCCGTGCGGGCTAGCAGACGGTCGAGGAACTTGTCGGCAATCGCCTCCACGACGATCGCGCGGCTCATCGCCGTGCAGCGCTGGCCGGGGCGCGGATGCCGCGCCGGGCGCACTGCTCGTAGAGCCGCACGCCGATCGCGTTCGACCCGGTGAACGACACCGCCGCCACGTTCGGATGCTTGACCAGCGCATCGCCGACCTCTCCACCCGATCCGTAGATCAGATTCAGCACGCCGGCCGGCAGGCCGGCGTCGGAGTAGCATTGCGTCAGCATCTCAGCCGTGCCGGGCGTCCAAGAGGCGGGCTTGAATACCACTGCGTTCCCGGAGACGAGCGCCGGGGCGAGTTTCCACGCCGGGATAGAAAAGGGAAAGTTCCAGGGCGTGATGATCGCGACCACGCCCAGCGGTTGGCGGATACTGTAAGCGAAGTTGTTGCGAAACTCCGAGGGCGCGGTCGCGCCACCGAGCCGCCGTCCGGCCCCGGCCATGAACTCCGTGACCTGAATCGCCTTTTGCACTTCGGCGCGCGATTCGCGGATGGCCTTGCCTTCTTCACAAGTCAGCATCCGCGCCATCTCCTCCTTCCGCTCTTTCATCCGGCTGGCGGTCTTCAGGAGAATCTCGCCGCGCGCCGGCGCAGGTGTGTCGCGCCACGCCGGAAAGGCGGCGCGCGCCGCCGCGGCGGCCGCGTTCGTCTCTTCCGGCGTCGAGTGCGGCACGAGGCCCAGCACTTCGTCGCTGTTGGCAGGGTTGATATTCGGCGTGGTTTTTCTGGCGGCTGACTCGCGCCATTCGCCGCCGATGAAGTTAGGATAGATGCGCACTAAAGCCCCCTCTCCCTCCGCTGTAAATCAGCCTTCGCAATCTTGCCGGTCGGCGTCATCGGCATCTGCGGGATGATCTCGATCGCCGCCGGGCTGTTTTCTGCGCCGAGTTCGGCGTGGCAATGCGCGATCAATTCGTCGGGCGTGGCCGACTTGCCGTCGTAAAGCGCGACGATGGCTTTGGGAATCTCGCCCACTTTGGCGTCCGGCTTGCCGATCACGGCGACGTAACGCACGGCGGGATGGCGATACAGCGCCTCCTCCATCGCGCGCGGGAAGATCACTTTACCCGACGACACGATCCGCTCGCTCCACCGGCCCAGCATATAGATGTAGCCTTCGGAGTCCATCCGCCCCATGTCGCCGGTGTGAAGCCAGCCGCCCTTCAACGTCTCGGCGGTTTTCTCCGGCATTCCCCAGTAGCCCCACATATAACCGCCGCGCAGAACCATCTCGCCCGGCTGGCCCGCCGGCACCTCGTCGCCTTTTTCATCGGCAATCCAAACTTCCTTATCCGGCAGGGCCGGCCCGATTGCCCCAAGCCGTTCGCCCTCTTCGCGCCGGGGATAGCCAAGCGCGACGAAGCCGCCGAGTTCGCTCTGCCCGTAACTCTCGACGAGGATGACGCCGAGTTCGTCCTGATAGGCCCGCTTGAGATCGGGCGGGACGGGCGCGCCGCCGGACACGCCGATGCGCAGAGCCTTCGGCTTGCGCCCCCTCTGCCGCGACACATTCAGAATGTCGGTGAGAAGCAACGGGTTCGACGGGAAAACCGTCACGCCGCGCCGATCCATTTCGTCCCACGCCGTCTCCGCGTTCCACTTCGACAAGAGGCCGATGGTGACACCGCGATGAATCCCCGGCAGGAGATTGGCGACGAGATGATACGAACTGGCGAGCGACGTCGGGCCGAGTGAAATGTCGGCGCTGGACAGGCCCAGCCGCTCGGCAATGCAATGGGTGGCGCGGGCGACGACACCGTGCGCCAACACCGCGCCCTTCGGCTTGCCCGACGTGCCAGAGGTGTAAGACAGGTGCGCCGGGTCTTCGTCTTCCACGCACACCGCCGGCGGCTTGGGCGCGGCGGCGATGAGCGTGCTCCAGTCGCTCGATCCATCCTTCGCGCCGTCGTAGCAAATGTAGTGTTTGACACTCGGCATCTGCGGCCGGTCGCGCTCAATGGCCGGATGCATGTCGCCGGTGTAGATCAGCACCTTCGGCGCGGAGTCGTTGACGAAGTAAGCCAGATTGTCGGCCTGCAAGACGCTGATGTGCGCCGACATCGCGCCGAGTTTCCACGCGCCGTACATCGCCATCACGTAGTCGAGGCCGTTGTGGGCGAAAATTCCCACCCGATCGCCCTTCTCGATTCCCAACCCCGCCAGCGCTCCGGCAACCTGATCTGAAATCTGATCGCCCTGCGCGTAGGTCATCGAGCGATTCTTGTCACTCCAGTGCAGGAAGGTGTGATCGGGCAGTCGCCACGCCGTCCGGCGAAGCATATCGTTGAAGGTCATAAAGGACATAGTATCACCTCGGTGAAGATGTCTTGCGGCAGAGACTCTGTAGAGACGTAGCACTGCTACGTCTCTACCGAACGATCAAAACTGGGCACGGCGCGTGCCGCGCCACGCGATCGCTCACACCGCCGAGCAACAACCCCTGGAATGTGCCGAGGCCGCG
>JACQED010000217.1 GCA_016200785.1 Chloroflexota bacterium | reverse complement strand
GAATTATAGCGCAAATAGCCGATAGCCGATGGCTGATGGCGCATCGCTTGTGGCTTATCGCATTTCGCCTATGGCGGGCAAGGAGGGCAAGATGCCTTTCCGATTTGAGAGCCTCGATATCTGGCACAAGGCACGGGAGTTCTCGACGCGGATTCACGAAATCACCGCCAATTTCCCACAACATGAACTGTATGCTCTGGCGAGTCAAATGAATCGTGCGTCAGATGCGGTTTGCCTGCTCATTGCAGAAGGATCGGGCCTCGACACGAACGCTCTGTTTGGTCACCGGCTCGGCCTAGCGGCTGGTGAAACCTTCGAGACCGTCTCCGGCTCATTTCTCGCCCGAGATCGCCACTACATCACCGCCGAACAACAAGCCGAAATCTACGGAGCGGGCGAGAGCCTCGCTCGTAAGATCAACGCCTTCCGCAACACCCTCCGATAAACCATCCGCCATCCGCCATCCGCCGCTTGCCATCTGCCATTCGCCATATGCCATACGCCCTCTCCGCCCTCCTCGGTCTCGTTCTCGGCGCTTTGCTCAACGTGCTGGCCGACGATCTGCCCGCGCGCCGCGCGCCGCGCCTGCCCGTCTGCGGCAACTGCGGCCGGACTCATCCGCCACACTACTGGCTCGCCGTCGGCGCGTACCTCTTCGGCGGGCGATGCGTCCACTGCGGCGCGCCGATCCGCCTGCGCCATGTCCTCACCGAACTGACCTCCGCGCTGATCGTCGTCTATTTGTGGAATCGCTTCGGCGCGACGACGCAGTTCGTCTTCACGGCGGCCATCGTCGCAGGTCTTCTGCTCATCACGGTGATAGATGTCGAGCACCGGCTCATCCTGCGCGTCGTCGTTTACCCGGCGATGATCATCGCGCTGATCGCCGGCCTGCTCGATCCGTCGAAAGGCGCCGTCAAGACGCTCGTCGGCGGCGCGGTCGGCTTCGGGCTGACGTATCTTCTCTATTTGCTCGGCGGGCTGTTCTCCCTGGCTGTGGCCAAGATGCGCGGTCGGGAACTCCATGAGATCGCTTTCGGCGGCGGCGACGTGAACCTGGCCGGGTTCATCGGACTGGCCGTCGGCTGGTCGGGTATCCTGTTCGCGCTGTTCATCGCCGTCATCGCCGGCGGGCTGGGTGGAGCGATCTATCTGCTGGTGATGATCCTCCGGCGCAAAGCCTCGCTGTTCATGGCGATCCCTTACGGGCCATTCCTCGCATTGGGCGGATTGGTGATGCTCTTGTGGGGCAAAGAGCTGGCGACCTGGTATTTGGGAAGATGAACCGCGCGGCGCGAATCGCCCGGCCCGGCGCGATTTGTTTTTCTCAATCGCGCGCCAATCGGGAGGACAATCGGACTGCCGGACTTACTTCCCAGCCTCGCGGCGCACTGCCTGTGGTATTCTGCGCGTGAGGGTATGCGAAGGAGTGTTGAGATGAAACACTGGCGGCGACAATGGTTGATGGCAGTAGTGGTGGTCGGCGGGTTGCTTGGCTCTGCTCCGATGGCGCAGGCGCAGAGCTGTGCGTCGCCGTATATCGTGGCGAGCGGCGACTCGCTGTGGCGAATCGCGCAAAAGTGCGGAACAGCCTATGCCGCGTTGTTGGCGGCCAATCCGGAGATCACGCCAGAACTTTTGCGAATCGGACAGCAAATCAATTTGTTCGGTGCGCCGCCGGCGCCGACTCCGCGCGCTGCCCCGGCCCCCGCGCCGAGCGGAGCGGCCTCGGCCAGCAGTGTGCGCGGCGCGCACGGCCTGCCGCGCTTGATGATTGCCAACTACATGCCGTGGTACGACGTGACCCTGTGGGGGCAGGGGGCGACCTCGGACGTGCCGGCCATCCCCTACAACTCCGGCGACGACAGCACTGTTCAACGGCACATCGCGCAGGGCCGTCAGGCCGGGCTGGATGGTTTCGCCGTCCACTGGTTTCAGCCCGGCGATCCGACCGATCAGAATTTTCAAAAAGTGCTGGCCTATTCCGGCGGCCAAAATTTCTTTTCGACGGTGACTTTTCTGCGACACATCCTGCCCGGCGCGTCAAAACAGAGCGTCGTGGATGCGCTGAACTACGTGAGAGGTTACGGCGGAAACGGCAACGTGTTGAAGATCAACGGCAAGATGGTGATCTTCTTCTCCGACATGTCGCGCGTGCCGCTGGACGGCAGTCCGTCGGCGGTGGAGGCCTGGCGCGCCATCCGCGCCCAGGTTGACCCGAACGGCGACACGGTGTGGATTGCCGAGGGCCTCGATCCTTCCTACCTGTCCGTGTTCGACGGTCTTTACGTTTACAAGATCGATCACGCCTGCTGCCCCGGCTCGTACCAGAAAGCGGGCAGTTGGGCGCAGAGCGTGCGCCAGTGGGAAGCGCGCACCGGCAGACCGAAATACTGGATCGGCACGATCATGCCTGGCTGGGACGATACGCGCTCGGTGGGTCGGCCCGACCTGCGCGCGCCCTCGCCGGCCTTTGCCCGCTCCCGCGACGGCGGCGCATATTACCAGAAGACGTTCAACGCGGTCATCGGCACCAGCCCGGATATGATCATCCTCCACAGTTTCAATGAGTGGATCGAGGGCAGTCAAATCGAGCCGAGCGTCACCTACGGCGATTTCTATCTCAACCTGACGGCGCAGCTTGCGGCGCGCTACAAGCAGTAAGAGGAGAAACCCATCTTCTGAGATATCCGGGTAACCCTAACCACGAAGGCACGAGGGCACTAAGTTTTCTTTGTGCTCGTCGTGGCTTCGTGGCTTTGTGGTAACCTCGTGGCCCGTTCCTCAATACGCCTAGCGCCCCGTAAAGAAATCAGTCATCGGCGCGGTGCAATCGCAGTCGGCCTTGCCCAAGAGCGGCAGTCCCCACGCCTCCTCAATCGTGCGCAATAACGAATAGTGATCGTACGCCGTGTCCGACGTGAAGCCGCGCCGGACGAGCGGCGAGATCACGAGCAGATCAACTTTGCCGCCGGAGGCGTGCTTGCAACAACCGTCGGTGCTGTCACCCTCGTCGAAAGTGATAAACAACACGCCGTTATTCTGCCAGGCCGGCGAGGCGAGAATCTGCGGAACCCACTCAGCCAGCCACGCGTTGCCGGATTCGATCGGGCAGTCGTGCATGTCGTTGCACATGTTGGGCGAGATCCAGACGTAGTCAGGCAGAGCGTTGGCTTGAAGGTCGTTCGTGAACTCGTCGAACGGGACGATGTTGGCGCAGCGCGTCGAGTCATCGCGAATGTTGTCAAAATATATGAACGGATTGTGCTTCTGCCGATATAACTCCTCCGCGTCGCCGGTGAAGCAAGCGTTCGGCATCGACTCCATGTAGGCCTTCCACGTTCGCCCGCTCGCCTCGATCTGCGTCACGAGGCTTTCGCCGGTGACGGAGCAGTCCGTACAATCCGATTTGATGCCGAAGGTGTCGCCGCCGATCAACGCCAGGTAATTGGGAAGGCTCGGGTGGCGGATGCCGTAGTAATTGGCGGCGCGGGCATACTGCTCAGCCAGGCCGTTGATGTACGGCGCTGACGGACTGCCGACGATGCGGCTGGCTTCTTTGTTCTCGAACAAGATGATGAACACGTGACTGAATGCGGGGAGGCCCGACGGCGTGGTCGGCGCGGTGGCTGGAATGGCTGTTTCAGTTGCGGCCGGCGCGGTGATTGCCGTGACCGCGGGCGCGGCAGTATCGGTTGCAGTGGGTGCGCTGGCAGGCGCCGCCGGGATTGCCGTGGGGACGGGAGCCGCGCTCAGGCTTGCACAGGCGATCAGCGCCAGCGTGGTGAACAGTATCGCAAAGCCTATGTTCTTTATTCTTCCTGCCTCCTAATCCTACGCCGCCGCCTCGCTCCGCCGCCTGCGGAACAGATTCACCAACTCGTTGTTTTCCCACACGACCAGGATTGGCGCGGCGTTGAAGATTGACGAATACGTGCCGCTGAACACGCCGATGAGCAGAGTCACGACGAAGTGCCGGATCGTCAGGCCGCCGAACAACGCCAGCGCGAGCAGAGTCAGCATGACCGTCAACTGCGTGTTGATCGAACGGTCGAGCGTCTGGACGATCGAATGATTCACCACCGCCTCATACGGGGCGCGGCGGTGGTGAACGAGATTCTCGCGGATGCGGTCAAAGACGACGATCGTGTCGTGCACCGAGAAGCCGATCACCGTGAGCAGGGCGGTCAGGAACAGCGAGTCGATCTGCCAGCCGAGGAAGTGCCCGAGCAAGGCGGTCGTGCCCACGACGACGGCCACGTCGTGCAACATCGCGATGATCGCCGCCGTGCCATAGCGGATCGCGTGCGGCACTCTGCGGAAGGCGTACGAAATGTACGCCAGCATGCCGAGGGTGGCCAACCCCACCGCGCCGGCGGCGCGTTGAGCCACCTCCGCGCCCACCGTCGGGCCGACGTTCTCAAACTGCACGATGGTGGCGGCGCCGTAGCGGGCGGCCAGGTTCGCGACGATCTGCGCTTTCGTTTCGTCCTGCATCGGCTTGGCCCGGATGATGACGCCGTCCCCTGCCGCCCCCGTGGTCTGTACCAGACTGTCGCCGTAGCCGAAAGAAACGAGCGCCGTTTTGACGTCGCCGGGCTGGACGTTGTGCGCGCCGGCGAATTGCACTTCGAGCAGAGAGCCGCCGGTGAAGTCAATCGCCAGCGGCAGTCCCCATATCGCCAGCCCGATCAGGCCGGGGACGATCACCAGCAGTGAGAGGCCGAAGAACCAGTATCGTTTTGCGACGATGTCGAACATGAAGACTCCCTAAATCCCAAACCACGAATGCCGTTCGGCAAAATTCATCCGATCGAGCACGAGGTGCAAGAGGGCGCGGGTGACGAACAACGCAGTAAACAGGCTCACGCCGACGCCGATCGCCAGTGTCAGCGCGAAGCCCTTGACGATGCTCGCGCCGAAAGTCGAGCCGAACCAGAACAGAATCGCGCAGGTGATCAGCGTCGAGATGTTCGAGTCGCGGATCGACGGCCAGGCGCGCGAGTGGCCCACTTCCACCGCCTGCTCGAGTTTGCGCCCGCCGCGCAGTTCCTCTTTCATTCGCTCGAAGATCAGAATGTTCGCGTCCACCGCCACGCCCACCGACAGCACGAAGCCGGCGATGCCCGGCAGAGTCAGCGTCACCGGGATCAACTTGAAGATCGCGAACACGGCCACGGCGTAAACGATGAGCGCGAGGTCGGCCAGGAAGCCCGGTAGTCGGTAGTACAACAGCATGAACAGCGCCACGACGGCCAGCCCGATCGCGCCGGCGATGGCGCTCTTGCGGATCGAGTCCTCGCCGAGGGTCGGCCCGATCGTCTTGCTCTGCACTACTTTGAGTGGGACGGGGAGTGAGCCGTAGCGGAGCTGGATGGCGAGTTGATTGGCCGAGTCCAGCGTGAAACTTCCCTGGATCACGCCTTTGCCGCTGGTGATCGCCGCCTGGATCACCGGGCTGGAGATCACCTTTTTGTCGAGGACGATGGCGAGAAACTGTTGGATGTGCGTGCTGGTATGATTGCCGAAGATTCTTGCTCCGTCGGAAGTGAGTTCAAACTGGACGACGATCTGATTGTCGCTTGAGTTGCGCGACACGCCCACGCGGCTGATCGCCGCGCCGGTCATTACCGTGTGATAGATCGGTCCAGCGGGTGTCGGCTGCGTCGTGGGACTCGCCGCCGGTGTGGGGCTGGCCACGCCCGTGGCCGCTGCCTGTTCCGTGGCGCTCACGGTCGTCGTCGCCGCAGTGGTCGGTTCCTGCGAAGCGGTCGGGGCGGCGGTGGGGCTTAGCGGTGTGGCTGTCGCCGGCGGGAGAGTGGAGGCCCCGCAATCCACGAGCGACGGGTTGACGCAATCGGTCTGCAACTCTGCGCCGACTCTCAAAGGCGTGGTTTGCGCGTCCACGAATTCCAACAGGCCCGTCTGCTTGAGCGTGGCGATAGCTTGATCGGGGTCTTGCACGCCGGGCAGTTCGACGACGATGCGGTTCGCGCCCTGTTGTTGCACCAAAGGTTCGGTGACGCCGAGCGCGTTGACGCGGTTCTCGACGATGTCGCGAGCCGTCCGCATTGACTCGCCGGTCGGCGTTTGGCCCGCCGGCAGATCGGCTTCGAGCAGAACCTGCAAGCCGCCCTGCAAGTCGAGGCCTTCGTGGACTTTGATGTCGCGGTCGTAAGAGGTTTTGCCGAGGGTGAAGTGGACGCCGGGATTGCTCGGCAGGACGACCCAAACGGCGCCGAGAAAAACAATCAGGATGAAAATGATCGAACGAACGGGACGAGAGATCATGCGCGGTGTCAGCCTCCCAATCATGCAAAAGCCAGCCGCTCGACGGTGATCGCGTCGCTGTCGGGGCTGGCTGAGTGACGGGGATTATACCCCGGTTCTGGCGGAGTGTCCAATATTTGCCCTGCAGCCGAGAGTAATGTACAATCTTGGCGACTTATGTCTGTTGTCTGACTGTGAAAGGAATTCAACATGCCCGTGCTGACTGTGCCCGCCGCGCTCCGCCGACAACTTGGCGAGGAAGCCACCGACGGCCTGGTTGAACTGATCAATTCGGCTGACGCCTCGTCGCGTGAGGATGTGCTGGAATTCGTTGGAGAGCGCTTCGAGCGCCGGCTGTCAGAAGATACCGGGAAGCTCGATGCGCGAATTACCACTGAAGTTGCCAAACTCGGCGAGCGCATCACACAAGTCGAAGCCCGACTCAACGAGCGGATCGCTGAAACCGAAGCCCGGTTGCGAGTCGAGATCTCAAAGCTCGATGCCCGGATCACAGAAAGCGAATCTCGCTTGCGCGTCGAGATTCACCAGAATCGCTCCGACCTCATCCGCTGGATGTTCGCCTTCTGGGTCGGTCAGATCGCCGTCACCGCGACTCTCATCGCTCTCTTCAAGTAATTCCCTCCTGTCCGGCCGCGCTTCTATTTACCCGGCCACACGTTGTCCGGCATTATTTGTTCAGCCGCGCAATCCTGTTCAACGTCTGCGGGTCGGTGAAGATCGCCAGCGAGTCGCCGGCCTGCAGGCGAACGACCGGCTCAGGGTGCAAGTCCGCCACTTCCCCACGCCGATGGAGCACGACGCTGATGTCGAACTCGTGCTCGAACTCGCCGACCGATTTGCCGTTGAGCGGCGAGCGCGGCTTGACGACGAAGCGCCCCATGCTCAACACCCGGCCCTCCAGCGTGATCGGGCGGGAGATGTCGGCCTGTGTCGCCGCACCGGCGAAGGCCGGGGCGGCCAGCGCCGAGGCGCTGAAGGCGAAGTCAATCCCAAAATGGGCTGAGACTTCGCGGGCGAAGTCGTCGTCGAAGAGGCGCACGATGATCCGCGCCTTGGGGTTCAGCGAGTGCGCCTTGAGCGCCATTTGCAGATTCAAAACATCCTCGCTGGTGCACAGGATAACCGCGCTGGCCCGGTCCACGCCGGCCTTCAACAGCGTTTCGCCCTTCAGCGCATCGTCTTGAATAATCGGAAAGCCCAGCTCGCGCACGCCTTCGAGCAGATCGGCCTTCGGGTCGCGCTCGATGGCGACGACCTCCTGGCCGAGATTGTGCAGTTCGCGCGCCACGCGGAAGCCGAGATGCCCCAGTCCCACCAGCACGACGTGATCGGAATAGGTTGATGCGACAGCCACTTGCCATGCCTCCCCTCGCGCATGCCGGTTGAAGACCAGCACGCCGAAATCCGCCGCGCCCAGGGCCAGCGTTGCCAGCCCGACGACGGGCATGATGAAAAAGAAAATCTGCAAATACCATAGATCGGGAAAGTCAATATTCGCTTGCATGAAAATCATCGCCAGTATCTCGAACACGGCCTCAGCCAGCGACGGCTCCGGCAGACCAGCCACCCGGTTGAGCGTTTGCCAGGCCAGCCCGCCGATGAGCAGTGACAGGATGAGAATGATCAGCGCGCCGCGAAACTCGCGCAGGAGGACAACCGTGTCGCGCGCGCTGGCAAGGAGTTCGCGCACCTGGCGCGGCAGGCGGCGGCGGAAGGCCGGTTTCACAGATTAATCTCCCTTTCTCTCAGCGACGACGATCATCACTTCGCTGTGTTTCAGTTTCTCCACCTCGATCCTCGCATCAAATCCGGCGGCGTGATAACGCGCCTCCACTTGCGGCGGCCACGGGCCGGATTGCCCGGTCACGGCAAACAACCATTCTGCGAAGCGATGGATCGGGCCACCTCCCGTGATCTTTGCCGTCGGGATGAAGACCAGCCGACCGCCGGGTTGCAGTATGCGATGAAACTCCGCCAGCGCCGCCGGGTCGCCGATGTACTCGGTCGGGAAGGTGGCGACGATGGATGGGAAAGAGCCTCGGGCAAACGGCAATGCCTGCGCCCGGCCACGGACGAGCGGGACGGCGATGCCGCGTCGCTTGAGTTTGTTCTGCGCGATCCGACTCATTGACGGCGAGAGATCGATCCCGACGGGTTGAAAGCCCGCGCCGACGAGGTCGATCAGTGTATCACCGGTGCCGTGCGCTATTTCGAGCACGCGCGGCCCGGCGAGGCGCGGCAGGGCGCATCTCTGCCAACTCCGCCACTGCCCGACTGAGACACTCCAACTCACCCAATCGTAAGTGAAGGCAAGTTCGTTGTAGAGCAGACGGAAGCCGAGGTGGAGCAGGGCGTGGAAGAAACTCAACCCAGGCTGCGTTTCCTGAGAGTCTCTGCGGCCCAGGCCGCGTCCTCTTCTGCCAATGGGGGAACCGGCGGGGACTGGTAATCAATCACGAGATCGAATCCGGCGCGGTCGTAGATGCCATCCAGCATCGGCTTCAAGTCCACGATGGGCTCCCGGTCGTCCGGCAGGAGCGGCAGGCGGAAGCGCGGGATTGAGTCGCGGACGTTGAAGGGGTAGAGTTCGGCGTTGGGTCTCTGGTTCGAGCGGCTGACGAGGATGCGGTAGTCGGCGGCATGTCCATTGCCCGGCCAGACGAATTCCATCGGCTGCCAGGCGCGCAGACAATCAATCTCGACCAGGTTCGTGCGGGAACGGACGACTGCGAGTCGCTTGCGTTCGTACTCGGCGCGGCCGTCGCCGGGGCGTTTATTCTTCGGAGAGAGGATTTCGATGGCAGTGACCACCTCGCCGGTGACCGGCCGGCGGATTTCGAGATAGCGTTCGACGACCTCCTCGTATGGTATTTCGACGATCACGGGTTCGCCGACGGCCCCGGCCGCCCGGTCTGGCCCTGCCGGCAGAGCAGGCGAGCGAGTCTGGACAACGCTGGCGTCCGGGCGGCCAGCGTACTGCGATGGAACAGTTGTCACGTAGACCCGCCGTTCAACAGCCACGCGGTAGCGCGGGTGGAGTTCCGGCCCCAACGAGTCGGCAAGAGCCACGATAAGCCGGTCGTGGGCTTCATCCCACACGCCGGGCTGTTCCAGCCACGGATCCATGCCGGGGAACGGTGTTGGCATCTCGACCTCTCCTGGCTTATGGCAGAAAGCGTTTGGCAGATGGCAAGTCACACCATCAGCCATCGGCTATTATACGTCAGGTGAGATATTGCAGAAAGATGGTCGCCAACCACAGGAACAACCCGAACCCCACGCAGTCCGTCACCGTCGTGACGATCACCGCCGAGGCGAGGGCCGGGTCGAGTCTCAAG
>JACQED010000037.1 GCA_016200785.1 Chloroflexota bacterium | reverse complement strand
TGTCCCTGTTTTCCAGCTTGTAGCGGATGACGCAAGTGTCCATCAAGCGTTTGAAATTCTCGGGCGTGACTTCGACCGGCGCGCCCGGCGCAATTTCCACCGTCTGCGTCGTTGCGATCCGCCCGAGATGAAAGAGCCAGGTCACCGGCGTGCCCGATTTGAGCGCCGCGGCCGAATTCGGCTTCTTCTCCCAGACGCCGGACGCGGTGCGGCCAAATGCCGGCCCGAAAACGGCTGTCTTGCCATCGATCGTGACCACGGTGCTGTTGCTGGTGCCGCTCGGATCGAACGTCAGTTTCTTTTCGTCTTTGGCGGAGTCGAGCATGACCAAGCCGAAAGACGCGCTTTGATTTGTCTTCGGTCCGAAGTCAAACCGCACGACGAGGCGTTGCGTGTGGTCGATTTCGCCTTCGCTGACCGCCCGGGAGGGTTTGCAAGCCAAATCCCGGATCATGACGCCCAAGAGCGCCGCCGCCAAAAGCGCCAAAGGAATGAGGTGCTGCCAAAAGGGCCGGCGGGCGCGCGGGTCGAGCGCGTCCACGGCATGGTCCGCCGGAGCGCGCACGTGCTCGGCGGACGCCGACAAAGGCGTGGAAACGCCGACCGACCCCGTGACGGAAAATGGTATCACCGCGAACGGGTTGGCGGGGTCGGCTAAGGGTTCGGCGACAGGTTCGGCGGGAAGCAGCGGAATCGCGGCGGGCGACTGCGCGGCGTCCACCATGCGCGGCGCCGCCGCGCGTTCCTCAATCAGCTTTGCGACGGGCACCGGCGCTGCCCCCGGAGCGCTCGCGCCGAAGTCGGCAAACGGATTGCCCTCGACCTCGACCGCCAACGCCGCCACGAAACGCTGGTTGCCGTTTCCATACACGGTGATCCTGGCCTGGAGCGTCTCGCCCGGCCGATCGGGAACGCTGGGGACGGACACGGTAATAACGGCGTTGCGGCCCGAGAGCTTCACCTTGCTGACGTCGACCCAGAGCTGGTCACAGGTGGCGTGCGCGTAAAGCACCTTGTTGTCCCGGGTGGTGACTTCAAGGGATGTTTGCAGAGGCTGGCCGACTTCGCCTTTAAGGGCCAGCGCCGTGGTTTTCATTTCGAGCTTGGGTGGTTTGGCGAGACCGAGGGCCTCGAAGAACTGCTGCACGCCGCCGATGCCGCCGACCGAGGGCCCCTGCACGGGGTAGGACCAACCGTTCCGCTGAAACCAATTGGCGACGGCTCCTTTCTCGAAGAGGGCGGCCGCCTCCTTGGGCGCGGCTTTGGCCTTTTCGGCGATCTGGCGAGGCGTCGTCGAGCCGGCCAACACCCCCTCCGTGAATGGCGCAATCGGCACATAGGCGCGAACAGCCACGATAATGCTGCCGCCATTGGAGTCGAAAATCAGCCTGCCTTCCATGGGCTTGTTGCCGCCCCGGAGGTGCTTTCCACGGACGCGGACCGCGAGCACCGCGTCGGCGCCGAACTGGAAAAGCTTCTGCGAAGCTCCCGGGCCCTCGCCGAAGCTGAGCCATTTGCAGTCGGAGACCACCGAGCCGTAAAGGAGCCGCATGCCCTGATTGCCGAGATGAAACTCAATCTCGAGATCGGCGCCCAGGGCGAGCTGGCCGAGATTGATGTCGCTCGGCTCGACCTTGAGCTTGGGAGCTTGGAGGACGTGAGTGGGCAGCTTGGCGAGCAATTGGTCGAGGCCGCGGTCGCGATCGGGAAACTGGGCCGCCTCGTTGGCGGCGATGGCCAGATCGGCCCGGCCCATGCCTCCCAGGAACGTCGACAGAAAGCCTTGCCGAAGCAGATCGGCCGCCGCCGACCAGTGCTCCTGGCAACTCATGGCGAGCTGGTCGAAATTACGGCACATGAGGCCGTTGGGGAAGACGAACTGGCTGGGAAAGGGGGCCGCGCCGGCATTGAGCGGGCCGCCGTTGGCGGAATGCCCGCCCAGAAGGACGCCGTCGTGATAGCAGTAGGACGCTTCGGGAGGATTGATGCGAGAACACTGGCGGCAGACTTGAGTCATGGCCCAATCCTTGCCAGGGCAAGCGTTTCGAAGTGGTGCGGGATGAGCAATGAGTAATGACTGATGCGGAGCGGCCTCGCGCCACTCATTGCTCATCACTCATTACTCATTACTTTCCACCGCTTGCTCTTCGCTCACACTTTCAGCTTCAAGTGCACCGTGCCGATCTGAATGACGTCGTTGACGAAGAGCTGCCGTTTCTGTCCCGAATAGACGCGCGTGCGATTGACAAAAGTGCCGTTGGCGCTGTTCAGGTCCTCGATCATGATAATGCCCTGGGCCTCGTCATAATGAATGACCGCATGTTGACGGGAACACCACGTTCGATCCGGCGGCTCTTGGTCTTCCAGGTCGATATCGACTGGCTTCTCGTCGGCGCGGCCGATGAAATTCTGGTCCGCGTAGATCTGAAACTCCATCTTGACCTTCTGGCCGCGAATCACTTCCAACTTGGGCGACGCCCCCGACGGGACGGACGCGCCCGTCGGAGCTGCCGGGGCGGCCGCTGCGCCGGCAGGCGGCGCCGCGAATTGAGCCGCTTCGGCCGGCGTCAAGGGCGGCGCCATGCCGGGAAGAGGCTCGGGGAGGATCACATCTCCGGCCGGCGCACGCTCGACCACGGCGGCCATGGGGATTTCCCCCGGGGGGATTTCCCCCGGCTTTTGGCTCTCGACCACGGCGGCCATCGGCGCCTTCTCGTCGACGACCGCGGCGACCGGGATGGACGCCGCGTGAGGCGGCGCCGCGGCGGAACCGGTCGGCACGGCGCTCAGATCGGATTTGCACTGCTCGCAGAACAGCGCGCCATCCTCGTTTTCAAACCCGCAGAAAGGACATTTCACCATGATGTCGTAGACCTCCAGACGTATGCAGTTACGTATGCAGTTCGAGGCGGCTGGTGGCGCCTGCCGTGGATTCAATCCCTCTTGGCTCCATTCGCTTGGTCCATTCGCCCGGGTCCATCCGGTTGGCTCAACTCGGCAGCGGCATCTCCTCCGCCATGCGCGCTGAGTCTTCCATCGCCAACTGTGTTTTCTTGGAGACGCGCCCGCCGGCGTTCAGTTCCGTCAAGACTTGCTTGGCGAGCATCGTTTTCTTGGCGGCGCGCGGGCCCATCAATTCGCCCTTCTTCTCGATCGCCTCGGCCACGCGCTGCACTTCAACCTTGTCGTCGCTGGCGATGGCCTTCTGCAGATTGGCGTTCAGCTCGAAGATCTGCACTTCGTCGATGTGGCGGGCCACCTCGGCGTTGATGTAGCCATGCCCGGCAGCGGTATAGCTCATTTCCAGCGGAATCGGACCGGTGCTCTCGCGTGAGCCGGTGCCGACCTCGTAAGTCACTTCCAGCTGGACGATAACGTATTTGCCGTCGGCGCGCTTCGGCAAGCTCAGGTCGAGAATATAACGGGTCGAGTTGTCTTTCTGCAGCGTGCCGAGGCCGGCGACCAGATGGCGCTCCTCCGGCTCCTGCATCGGCAGCTCTTGGATCTCGGGAACGACTTGGCGGACGCGCTTGACCTTCACGTCCTTCATGGGCCGCAAGTGCATTTCGACGTTCAAGAACGCCGTGGCGGCCAATTCCTGGAACTCCTCGACGAAGATGCGCTCGGCCTCGCTCGCCTGATTGACGTCGATGTAGTACCATTTACCCGCGCTGATCTTCGCCAAATCCTTGATGAGGCTTGCCTTCCAGTCGAGGCCGACGCCCATCAGCGTGAGGTGGATCTTTTTCTCAGCGGCGCGCTGGGCGAGCTGCCGGCACGCGGTCTCGCCGGAGGTCTCGCCGTCGGTGAGGATCACGACTTGCGACAGCCGGGCCGGGTCCGCGAACTTCTCAACCTCGTCGAGAGCGAGACGCATGCCGTCGTTCATGGCCGTTCCGCCCGGATCGACGTCGAACATGTCGATGCGGCGAATCACGTCTTCGATCTTGTCTTTTTCAGAAATGGGCGTGGGCGGCAGAACCACGAGGGCGTTATGGGCGAAGGCGACGATGGTCAGCGAGTCTTCAGGCTTCAACTGCGCTAAGGCGGCGATGGCGGCCTCCTGGATGCGCTTGAGCCGCGCGATGCCCGTGCCGTCTTCCTCATACATCGACCCGGAGACGTCGAGCACC
>JACQED010000036.1 GCA_016200785.1 Chloroflexota bacterium | reverse complement strand
TCGCTCATCAAGGGCCACGGCGGCGCGCTCCTGCGCGAGAAGATCGTCGCCGCCGCCTCGCGCAGATTCGTCATCATCGTGGACGAGTCAAAGATCGTGGGGCAACTCGGGACGACAGCACCACTGCCGGTGGAAGTGATCCCGTTTGGCTGGCGCGCGGCGGCTTCCCACGTCGAGGGGTTGGGCGCGCAACCCGAGCTCAGGCGCAAAGCAGACGGCGAACCTTTTGTGACTGACGAGGGGAACTACATTCTCGACTGCCGCTTTCCGGGCATTCCGGACCCGGCGGCGCTCGACCGGCAGATTCGCAGTCGCGCGGGCATCGTCGAGACCGGGCTGTTTGTGGGGATGGCAAGTGAGGCGATTGTCGCTAGCGCGGAGGGGGTTCGCTCAATCACACTTACCTGATCCTTCTCCTCCACTCCTCTTTCAATTGCAGACTCTTGAGATCGTCGCTCTCAAGAAAGTCGAGCAAGAGCCGGTTGAACTTGGCGACTTCCTCCAGCATGGGAAAGTGGCGCGACTCTTCAAAAGTAATTTGGTGAAAGTTGGCCTCGACGCCGTCGAACCACGACTCCTGCGGCGCGGCCACGGCCGGGTCGCGCTCGGAGTGAACCAGCAGGCACGGCACGCCGGTGCGCGTGAGCTCCACCCGCAGATCGGCTTCCATCACGCCCCGCACCGATGTGTCGATCGCCGCCACGTCGGCCTTGTTGGCTTCGACGGCGATCTGCTCGGCAGTCGGGTTCCGGCCCATCAGCCAGTCGAGCAGAATCGGCGGCGTGGCTCCGGCAAAGCGCGGGTTGAGCGCCGCGCCGACCAGCGGCACGCTCACCGCCATCAACCGGGCGACCATTTCCGGGTGCTCGTCGGCGAAGCGCAAAACGATCGCGCCGCCCAGGGCATGGCCGACGAAGGCGGCTTTGGGGATGCCCAGTTGCTCCATGAAGTGACGCAACAGCGCCGTCTGTTCTTCAAGCGTGTATCGCTCGTGCTGCTTCGCGCTGTCGCCAAAGCCCCACAGGTCAACTGCGTAGGTGCGGTAGCGCGAAGAGAGCGTTTGCATCGTCGGCACCCAGTAGCGCCACGAGCCGAGCCAGCCGTGCACGAACACGAGCGCCGGGCCTCTGCCCAGCACTTCGTAATGCACCATCTGGCCGTCAACAATCAGCGCGCTCATAGCCCCTGAGTTCTCTCAACCTCACGGCAGCGGTCTCTCACTCTTTTCGTTCCAACAACTCGGCGACGCGCTTGGCGAGCTGATCGGGGGCGAAGGGTTTCAGAATATAGTCGGTGGCGCCGACCTCCAACCCCGTCTGCACTTCGGCCTCCTGGCCTTTGGCCGAGAGGAAAACGACCGGGATGTGCTTGATCTCGTCGTTGGCCTTTATCACCCGGCAGGCCTCATAGCCGGTCATCCTGGGCATGCGCACGTCCATCAGCACCAAATCCGGCTTCTCCTGCAACGCGAGGTTGACGGCCTCCTCGCCGTTGTTGGCCTGCACCACCTCATGTCCGGAGTAGCGCAGCGTGAAAGCGATCAAATCTCGGATGTCGCGTTCGTCTTCGGCGATAAGAATTTTGGCCATACTAGGTCCTTATGTTTTTGCAAACGGCAGGATGAAACTGAAGGTGCTGCCTTTGCCCGGCCCGTCGCTCTCGGCCCACAGTCGGCCGTCGTGCAACTCCACCAGATGCCGCACGATGGAGAGTCCCAGCCCGGTGCCCGACGCAGCCAGCACGAGCGCGTCCTCGCCGCGAAAAAAACGATCGAAGACCCGGGCCAGGTTTTCCGGAGCGATGCCGATGCCCGTGTCGCGTACACTCACCTGCAGCGCGCCGGGTTGTTGGCGGGCGATAAAGATGATCGTCCCCCCGGCCGGCGTGTAATTGAAAGCATTGTGCGCCAGGTTGGTCATGATTTGCACGATGCGATCCCGGTCGGCCAATGCCGGCGGCAGGCCGGGTGGCACGTTGACTTCGATCGTCATCGGCTTGTTTTCCTGCTTGATTCTGCCGTTCAGCCCGGCGACGACTTCCTCGACCACTCCGCCAATCTCGATCGGTTCCAGGTGCAGTTCAGTCCTGCCGGACTCGATGCGCGAGATTTCGAGCAGTTCGCCCACCAGCACGCTCAGGCGGTCGATGTTGGTCTTGATGATGCCCATCAGCCGAGTCTGCTCCGATGACAGCGGGCCGGCCATGCCGACCATCATCGCATCCACGTAACCCTTGATCGGCGTCAGCGGCGTGCGCAGTTCGTGGCTGGCGGTCGTGACGAACTCGGTCTTGAGTCGATCCACTTCCACGTCGCGCGTGATGTCGCGGAACAGCGACACCGAGCCAAGATAGTCGTCGTTCCAGGTGACCGGGGCCACGTGAACCGACACCACGCGCTGATTCTCAAGTTCGAAGCGTTCGGCCAGATAGTCGCCGGGGTGATACTCGCCGGAGGCGGAACTCCAGCGCTCAATCGCGCGCACCCACGCCCGGCCGGCCGCGCCATACAGCCCGACGAAGTCGGTCGCCGGTTTGCCCGTGACCTGATCGCGCGCCAGGCCCAGGATGCGCTCGGCGGCGGCGTTGAACAGAACGATCTTCCCTTCGGCGTCGGCCACCATCACGCCGTCGGCGATGGCTTCGAGGATGGCCCGATTCTTTGAAGCCTCCACCTGCTGGCCGCGCAACATCCCGCCCAGCCGCTCGGCCTGATCGCGGATCAATCGGTAGAGCTCGGCGTTGTTGATGGCCGATGCAACTTGCGCGGCGGCGGCGGAGACGAGAGATAGTTGATCTTCGTTGAACGCGTTCGGCTCGGAATCGAAGAACATGATCGCGCCCAGCGCGTCCTCGCTGGCGACGAGCGGGGCCGCGAGCGCAGAGCGATGTATGCGGCCGCTGAATCCGGCGATCCAGCGCGGGTCCGTTTCCAGATCGTCGATCACCACCGGCGTGCGGCGCTTGATGACCCAGCCCGCCAGACCCTCGTTGCGCGTGAAGGGCGTGGGTTGGCCGCCCGACGGCAGCGCCTGCAGCCGGCCAATCGCGGCCCGATAGATGAGTTTGTCGGACTGCGGATCGATCAGGAAGATCGAACCCTGCGTCGCGTTCACGACGTCGTTGACCAGGGTGAGCGCGCGCTGCAACACGCGGTCGAGGTCGAGGCTGGCCGACAATTCGTTCGTGATCCGCAGAAGCGTTCCCACGCGATCGCGTTCGAGCGATAGCGCGCGCGTGCGCTCGGCCACCGTCTGTTCCAACTGTTCGGTGAAGCGGCGGGCCTGATCGTACAGCCGCGCATTGTCGAGCGAGACGGCGACCTGATCGGCGAAAGCCGACGCGAGTTCGCCGTGCAGCGCGCCGTAGAAGCCTGTCTCGGCTTTGCCGAGCGCCAGCGCGCCCAGCAGGTCGCCTTTGCTGATAAGCGGCACGCCGAGCCACGAGCGGAACCGGCGCACGAGGCCCGTCGGGAAGCGCGCATCGGTCGTCCAGTCGGGCACGACGACGGCGCGGCCGGCGGCGGCGATTTCGCCGAACAGCGCGAGGTCGGCGCCTTCCAGAATTTGCCCCACCACGCCGGCATCTTCCGGCAGGCCGCGCGCCGCCGCCACTTCCACCTGTTCGCCCTGCTTGAGCCACAGGCTCGCGTTGTCGCAGGCGATCACCTGAGCCAGGCGATCGAGCACCATCCCGATCAGTTCGTCGGCGTGGAGCGTCGAGGAGACGACGTGCGACACGTCGGCCAGAGCGCCGAGTTGGGCCGCACGTTCGCGCATAGCGGCCTCGAGGCGCGCCGACTCGTAGGCCACGCCCGCCTGATTGGCCAGCACTTGCGCGAGGCGCATCTCTTCGGCGGTGAAGCCGCGCCGATCGGTATCGTAAAGTTCGATCAGGCCCACCACCCGATCGGCCGAGATCATCGGAACGGCCAGCAGAGTGCCAAAGCCCAGTTCGCGCAAAAGCGCGGCTTCGTGCGGATCGGCCTGCGGATCTTCGGCGTGAACGATCAGCGGCTGGCGGCTTCCTTTGGAGTCGAGAAGGCGCGCAGTCGCCGGGTAGTCGGTCAGCCGAAATGGCAGGCCGCCGGTGAACGAGGCCTTGGCGGCGGGGTCGAAGATCGCCAGCGCCTTCACCGTCTGGCCGGCCTCGTCGTAGTCCGAGACGACGCAGGCCTCGGCGGCGAGCGCGCCCGCCAGCCGTTCGGCGATCGTCTTCAGCGTCGTCTGCGGGTCAGACAGCCGCGATAGAACCGCGCCGATTTCATAGAGCAGGGTCTGCTCCTTCAAGCGGCGCTGAGTTTCGGCGTATAGCTCGACATTTTCGAGCGAGACGCCGACCTGGCTGGCGAGGACGTTGAACAAGTCAAGGTCCTGATCGTCGAAACTGACGATCTGCCGGCTGGCGACGAATAACGCGCCGGCGGGCCGCCCACCCAATAGGATCGGAACGCAGACGAACGCGCGCAGGGCGAGGCCCATGATCAGCGCGTCGTCTGCCCACTGACTCTGCCCCACGTCGCGGATCAAGAGAGGCGAATACCCTTCGATGGTCCGGGCCAGCGGGTTGTCCGGGCCTAACAGCGGCGAGAGATCGGCGCCGGCCGGCACGACGTAGCCGGCGGCGGCCGCGATCCTCAGCGCGCCGGGCGCGGAATCGCTCAACGCGATCAGGCAGGCATCCATCTGCATTTCGCCGCTGATCGCTTCGGCGACGATCCGCACCAGGCTCTCGGGATCCCGCGCGCTGCCCAACGCTTCGGCGACGTGGTTCAGCGAGAGCAGGCGGTGCGTGCGCAGGTTGAGTTCGGCCAGGCGGCGGGCGAGTTCGGCAGCGCGCGCTTCGGCAGTCTGGTACAGCCTCGCGCTCTCGATGGCGATCACGGCCTGGTTGGCGAAGATCTCCAGCGTTTCGATCGTCGGGCGATCGGGGGCCTGCCCGTTGCGCGGCTCGTCGAGCCGCAGCAGGCCGACCACTTCGCCGGCCGCGCCGCGCAAGGGCACGTACAGCAAGTCGTCGCGTTGCCAGGCCGGCGCAGTTCCGGGGCGGGGCAGCGGCGGCAGTCTGCCGGTCGCGACGCGCCGCCGGTGCGGAATGAAGTACGATTGGCTGATGCGATAATCGGCGCGCAGTTGGGCTTCGATCACTTCCCAGGGCTGGGCGATCCTTTTCATTTTGTCGAAGGCGGCCAGCGGCAGTCCGGCGGCGGCCACCGCCGTCAGCTCGCCGCTGGCGCCGTCGAGCAGACTCACGATCACCACGTCGAAGCCAATCGCTTCTTGAATGCCGAAGGCGATCGCTTCGAGGTTCTCGGCCAGCGGCCGATCGAATCGTACCGCGCGCGAAATCTGGAAGAGTTGCGACATCTGGTCGGCGCGGCGGCGCAGCAGTTCGCCCCGGGCAAACTGCTCTTGATAACGCTGGGCGTTGCCGACGGCGATGGCCGCCTGATCGGCCAGCGCCCGCACGAAGTCGGCCACGGTGTGATCGAAAGCGTGCGGGCTTCGGCTTTCGAGGTGAATGAGGCCGACGACATTTTCCTGATAGACGATCGGGACGTGCAGGGCCGAGCCCGCGTCGGGCGCCAAGCGGTCGCTCCCGTCGGGCAGTTCCGGCTCGTCTCGCATCTGGCGGCTGCGGATGGCTTCGGCCTCGGTCGAGGAGAGTCCGCTCTCCGTCTCTGCCGGATGGGGGACGCCGATGCGCTTCATGACGCGCGGTGTCTCCGGCTGAACGGCCACCGTCGCAATTCCGGTGAGGTCGAGCAGAGCGATGGTGGCGTAATCGGCCTGCGTGGCGCGCAGGGCTTCGTCGTGGACGGCGGTCAGGATGCGGTCGAGATCGAGCGTCTCGTTCAACTGACGACTGATGCGGGCGATGGCCGTGAGTTCTTCGACGCGGCGATTGAGGTTCTCGTCGGTGGCGGCGGCCAGCCGCGATCGCTCGATGGCCGAGGCGATCTGACCGGCGATGGTGATCAGTAGTTCGGTGTCGGCCGGGCCGTAGGCCTGCTCGCGGCGCGTGCCGACGATCAATCCGCCGATGTCCCGCCCCTGCACCACCAGCGGCACATCGAGGCCGCTGTTGAGTCCCAGATGCTGGATCAGAGGACGGTAATTCGGGTGAATGCGCTCGTCGGTCCGGCCCTGGTTGGTGAGGAACGGTCGGCGCGTGCGGGCGACCGCGCCGCGAAACAGCGGGTCGGTCATCGCGATGCGCGCGGTGGCGAAGAATTCCTGCGGCACGCCGAACGACGCGGGATGAGCATACAACTCGTCGCGCGATTCGTCGATCAGCATGAGCGCGACCATCTCCGCGCCGAGTAACCGCGAGGCCTCTTCGAGAGCCTGGCGCAGGATGTCGTCCAGCGGCGCGGCGGAGCCGACGATGGTCGAGAGGCGGCGCAGGCCCTCGGCCCGTTCGGCGCGGATGCGCGCCTCGCGCACGAGGCGGGCGTTGTCAATCTGCGCGGCGGCCTGCCCGGCGAGAATCGAGAGCAGGCGCACATCGCTCTCTTCGAAGGCCTGGCCTGCCGGCTTATTGGACGCCTGCACCGCGCCCAGCCGCCGGCCGCCGAGCAAGAGCGGCACGATCAACGCTTGCCGGACGCCGAGCGAGGTGGCCAGATCGAGCAGGCCGATTTCTCCGACGAGAGGCTCATTCAACACATCGTTCGACAGCCAGTAATCGGCGTCGCGCCACAATCGATCGGCCGGGCCGCCGGGCGGCGCCTGAATCCGATAAAGCGCGGCGAAGGCGTCGGGCACGCCGTAGAACGGCAGTTGGCCCACCAGCGCCTCGGCGCGTTCGTCGTAGAGCAGGAAGCCGCACATCGCAACGCGCATGAGGTTGGCCATGCGCTCGGTCAGGCGGCCGTACATCTCCTGCGGATCGGTGATCGCGCCGATGGCCTGCGCGACCTCGGCCAACCCCGAAAGTTCGTCCACCCGTTGTTGCTGGGCTTCGAAGAGTTGAGCGTTTTGAATGGCAATAGCGGCCTGGCCGGCGAGCGTGCCCAGCAGTCGCAGATGAGAGTCGTCGAACGAATTCGACTGCAAGCTGAGCAGTTCGATCGTGCCGATGAATGTGTCGGCGGAGCGAAGCGGCACGCCCAGGTAACCGCCGAGGGCCACCGCGTCGGGGCTGACTTTCGGACGGATGTCGGCGCGCTGTTTCACATCCGGGATGAGCAGCGGGCGGCGATGGCGGATGAGCCAGCCGGAATACCCCTCGTCGATGCGGCAGACACTGCCCAGCGTTTCGAGTGCGATAACGTAATCGTGATTGCCGCGCCGCCCGCCCGTGTGGAGCCAGTTGTTTTCCGGTTCCCAAAGGTTGATCTCGCCCACGTCGTATGGCACGACGCGCTCCAGGCTGGCCAGAATGGCGCTGACGGTGGCCTCGAGGTCGAGGCTGGCGGAGATGGCCTGCCCGATTTCGGCAATGGCGTCCACGGCGGCGGCGGCGCGCTCGTCCTCGGGCGTGAGGCGCGGCACGAGGCCAGTCTCGCGCAAGACGACGACGAAGCGCAGGCCGTCGTCGAGAGGGAAGCGATGGGAGGTGGCCTGTACGCGGTGGGTCGAGGCCGCCGGCCCGGTCGTCTGAACTTCGAGGGTGGCCTGGCCTTCGGCGGCGAAAAGTTCGAGGAATGACTCCGGCGGGTCCGCCTGCCGGGCCATCAGCATCAGATCGGGTTCGCCGCCGTTGAGGCCGAACAATTGCCGGGCGCGGTCGTTGACGAAGAGAACCTGCCCGCCGGTACGGGCGACGAGGACGGCGTCGTCGAGCGAACGCAGTTGAACGGGGAGCGACGAACGCGACGGCGCGACATCCGGCGGGCGACGCGAAGCCGCCCAGCGCGCAACACCCCAGGCCAATAGAAGCAGGCCGCCGCCGACAATGATGGCGGCGATGGCGAAGGGAAGCGGAGTGATGTCGCCCATGTCGCGTGCCGCGTGCCGCGTGTCGGGTGGCGCGTGCCGGGTGGCGCGCGTCGCGCCACTCGTCACCCACCGCTCGCCACTTTTATGCGCCGCCTTCATGCCGCCGCCGGCGATCTTCGGCGGCCATTTCGGTGATCTCGCGAATGTCGGAGAAGGTGTGCGTTTCGGCGGATACGTAGCCGACGTGGAGGCTCATGAGCGGGACTTTGCGGTCGGCGCCGTCGCTGCCGCGCGCCAGGATGTAGCCCCGGTCACGGTCGATGAAGGAGTAATGGGTCTGAACTTCCTCGTTGAAACGCTGGATCAGGCGCTCGCGGATGTCGCTGGCGGCGGAGGCGGTGGTGATGACGACGAAGTTATCGCCGCCGGGGTGGCCGATAAAATCATTGGCGGTGCCGAGTTGATCGATCACTTCGCCGATGAGCATGGTGGCGAAACGCAGCACCTCGTCGCCGGCGACGAAGCCGTACACCTCTTTGAATTGCTCGAAGTGGCTCAGGCGGATGTCAACGAAAGCCCAGCTGTCGGCGCGCATCAGGCGGCGCAGTTGTTCCTCGATCAGGCGGCCGGCGGGCAGGCCCGAGCGCGGGTCGCGCAGGTTTTCGCGCTCCGAGCGCTGGATGGTGTTCTGCACGCGCAGTTTGAGTTCCTCGATGTCGAAGGGCTTGGTGATGTAATCGTCGGCGCCCAGTTCCAGGCCGGCGATCTTGTCGGAGCGTTCGTCCTTCTGGGTGAGGAAGATGATCGGGATGTGCGAGGTGCGCGTGGTCGTCCGCAGTTCCCGGCAGACGGTGTAACCGTCCATGTCGGGCAACATGATGTCGAGGACGATGAGGTGGGGCAGGCTTTGCCGGGTGAGGGCCAGCGCATCGCCGCCGCGCGGGGCGACGTTCACCTCGAAGTCCTGCCCGGTGAAGTAGATGCGCAGCATGTTGGAGATATCGAAATCGTCTTCCACTACGAGAATGCGGCCTTTTGACATGGCGTGCCTCCGTCAGTGTTTCATTGCTTGCGCGCCGCCCGCCGGCCTGTGCGTCGGGCCGGGGAGCGGCGTTTGGGTTTGCCGTTGCGGGTCGAGTACACTGCCCGCCGTTCACGCACAGCGGCAGCCACCGGGCGGCGCTCGGACTTGGGTGGTACCTCACCGTGCCGATCCAATGATTTCACCAAAGCCGTGAGCGCGCCTTCGGCAATCTGGACGTGCCAGACAATGTGATTGAATTCGAGAAGCAAATCCATCAAAGCATCGGCGGCGGTTTCGCGGTCGGGTGCGTTCAAGAAGGCCGGGACAAACTCTTCGTAGATCGCGCAATACGCGCCGTACAGGTCGCCGACTGCCACTTCGAGCGCCGAGTAGTCGCCCTCG
>JACQED010000196.1 GCA_016200785.1 Chloroflexota bacterium | reverse complement strand
GGGCGATATGTTGTTCCTCTCGCCCGAAGCCGGCACGCCCGTTCGTTTACAGGGCTGCTTCGTCACCGACCGCGAGGTGGAAAACGTCGTGGAGTACTGGCGCGAGGAGACGGCGGAGGAGGAAGAGGAGGTGGTGAAGGAGAGCAAGGGGGCCGGGGAGCGGGGGGGCGCGGGAGCGTCGTCGAAGCGCGACGAAACGCCGTCACCGGGAGATGACGTTCAGACCAAACCCGGAGCCGCGCCGTGGGACACAATGCTCGCGCGCGAGGCAGTCGTCGAGGACAAAGACAATCAGATCGAACAGGCCATTGCCATCGTCAAGCAATACGGCACGGCCTCGGCCTCACTGCTCCAGCGCAAACTCCGCATCGGCTATCCTCGCGCGGCACGCCTGATGGATGAACTCTACGAGATGGGCATCGTTGGCCGCCCACAACAAGGCGGCAAGACGCGCGAGGTACTAATAGAAGAAGATGACGATCCGATTGGGAAGCGGGCGAGGATTATTGGAGGGACAGAGGAACAATAGAAAAATCCCAAATCCCAAGATCCAAATCCCAATCCCAATGACCAATCTCTGGCTCTTAAGATCAAATCGCGAAGGGAGGACAAAATGGCAGAAAAGAGGATGGTGCCGGGGAAGAAGGATGTGCCATACGATCTTCGTGAGAGGACGTTTTTGTACTCTGTATGGGCGATCAAGTGGGTGAGGACTCTCCCGAGGGATTTGGCGACACAAATCGCCGCCAGGCAGTTTCTCGAGTCGGCTACGTCCGTTGGATCGAATGTCGAAGAGGCTGACGGAGCAGACACGCAGAAAGATCGGGTATACAAGTGGACACTCTCACGAAAAGAGGCGCGTGAGGCTCGCTATTGGACGCGTGTTATCTGTGCATCCGGCTCAGATTCCACCGAAGGCCGCGCGCTGGAGCAGGAAAGCACTGAACTCGTGAATATCCTCAGCGCGCTGATCAGGAAAGGCAGGAGTTCTCTAAACGCCGTTTGACCTCTGGCTTTTGGCTGTTAGGATTTCGCACGACGCCGCCTGGCCTTTGGGATTTGACCCTTGGGATTTGGGATTTCACATGACGTTGCCTATTCTTTTCCTCTTCTCCTTCGCCGTCGGCTTTGGCGCGGTCGTCTCACCGGGGCCGGTCTCGACGACCATCGTCAGCGAAGCGGCGCGCAAGGGATTCGTCGTCGGCCCGCTCGTCGCCACCGGGCACTCGATCCTCGAATTCCTGATGGTCGGCGCGCTGGCACTCGGCCTGCGCGCGGGGCTATCGCATCCGATGGCGCAGATGAGCATCGGCCTCGCCGGCGGCGCGTTGCTGTTGTGGATGGGCGGCGATATGGCGTGGGGCGCGTACAAAGGCAAGATTCGCCTTCCCAGCGGCACGCCACAAAAGAACGCGCCGGGAGTCTCGCTTTGGCGACTGGTCGGCCTCGGAATGGTCGCTACGATCTCGAATCCCTTTTGGTACGCTTGGTGGGTGACCGTCGCGGGCAACTATATCCTCACCGCGCAGGCTCTCGGCTGGGCGGGCGTGATCGTCTTCTACTTCGGCCACATCTCAGCCGACTACCTGTGGGACGGCATCCTCTCCGGCGTCGTCGGCTCCGGCCGCAAGTGGCTGACCGATGGTATTTATCGCGGAATGATCGGCGTGTGCGGAGTGTATCTCGTTTATTTGGGGGCGCAGTTTGGCTTGGCCGGGATTGGCCTCATGCGCGGATTGTTGACGAGATAGGGAATTTTCCAATGGTTCTCTCGCCCAGCGATCTAGCCGTTTATCGGCGCACGGCACGCCGAAAAGCGCAGAGGCCCCTGCAATGGGAGGCGCGCCGCGAGCAGGCATGGGTTGTTGCGCGCCGCGCCGCGGCTTTTATCAAAGAGCGATGCCCCAACGTCAGCGTGCGCGCATTTGGCTCGCTCCTGTATGCCGATTCATTCGGCCCGAAGTCCGATGTCGATCTGGCTGTCGAAGGCGTGGAATGGCCGGAATATCTGCGGATATGGAGCGCGTTGGAAAAGCGCGAGCCGGAGTTTCGGATCGATCTAGTGGATGTGAGCATTGTGTCGGACGGACTGCGCCAGCATATCGAGCGTGAAGGTGTCCCGCTATGATTGATCGCTATCAACGGTTGGCCGAACGCTTGCGAATCGAGTTGGCCGATTTGGAGCGTGAAGTCCAGCGTGCGCAAACGTCCTGGGATACGGCGTCACGAGCCGGGGCCGCTCAGGATGCGTATATTGACTCCGTGGCTTTGAATTTGCATGGATTCTATTCGGGCGCGGAGAGATTGTTTGAACTGATCGCCGCTCAGGTGGATGAGGAAATTCCCGGCGGCGAGGCCTGGCATCGCGAACTGCTTGATCGAATGACGCAGGCTGTGCCGGAAGTGCGCCCCGGCGTCATTCGTCCCGAAACAGCAGTGGCGCTCGACGAGTTTCGTAAGTTTCGCCATTTGGTGCGGAACGTATATACGTTCAATCTGAACCCCGCCAAAATGAAGAATCTGCTGTCGGCATTGCCTGATTCGTGGCGAAGCCTCAAAGAGGATTTGACAGCCTTCGCCAGTTTTTTGGTGCAGATCAGCCATTCCGATGAAACGGCGGACGAGTGAGTCATGCTCACTCCCTCAATCCGGGAACTCGCGTGGGCTTTACTCGTCTTGTGGGCCGTGACGTTGATCTCCGCCTTCGCCTTCGGTAAGTACAACGAAGACCACACCCGCCACGACATCCGGCCCCTGCTCATGGTCACATCGGCGCTCCTCGTCGTGATGGCGGCGCTTTTTTGGTGGGGCGGGGCGAGAGACACGTTGCTGGCCGGCTTCTCCCTGATGGTCTCACTGGGCATGTTCGCGTCATTCATCGGCGATATGATTTTGGCCGAGTACATTCGCACGCCAAAGCCGGTGATATTCGGAATCATTGCGTTCGGCATTGCTCACGGTTTCTATATTGCTGGCTTCTTGATAGCCGGCGCCGCTGTTGGCGTAGCCGGCGACATCGTGCAGGCGGCCGTGGTGATGGCCGCCGTCACGGTGGCCGTGATATTGTGGGCGGCGTTCGTTCGGTCGCCGGAGACGCCGCGGATGCTGAACGTCGCGGTGCTGATCTATCTTGGGTTGATTGCGACGATGACCGGCCTTGCCGTCTGGCTTGCGCTGGGCCAGCCCCGCCTCTGGCCCCTCGCCCTCGGCGCGATCTTGTTTCTCGCCTCTGATACGATTCTGGGTAATCAGATATTCCGCAAGAATAGCTGGTTCTTGGTGAGCGATGTGGTGTGGATGCTGTACATCTGCGGGCAGGCGCTGATTGTGTGGTCGAACGCGGTCGCGCGGAGTCTGTGAGCTGTGAAGGCTCAGGTATTACGCACCCCTCACCCCGTCGAGACCTCGCCGCTCGTGGCGATCGAACTGCCAACGCCTCAGCCCGGCACCGGCGAGATTCTCGTCCGTGTCCGCGCCTGTGGCGTATGCCACACCGACCGTCATCTCGTCGAAGGCGAGTTGCCCAGTCCCACATTGCCAATTACACCCGGCCATCAGATCGTCGGCAAGGTCGAAACCCTCGGCGAGGGCGCGTCTCGTTTCAAAGTCGGCGATCGTGTCGGCGTGCCGTGGTTGCATCGAACGTGTGGGACATGCGACTTTTGCCGGAGGGGAGAGGAGAATCTCTGCGAGACGGCGCAGTTCACCGGCTATCAAGTGGACGGCGGGTACGCCGAATACGCGCTGGCCGACGAACGATTCGCCGTCCCGCTCCCTGAGCGTTTGGGCGACGTCGAGGCTGCGCCGCTTTTGTGCGCCGGGATCGTCGGCTACCGCTCGCTCAAGTTGGCCGACTTGAAACCGGGCGAACGCCTTGGGTTGTACGGATTCGGCGGGAGCGGGCACATTTGCATTCAAGTGGCCCGGTACTGGAACTGCGAAGTGTTCGTCTTCACCCGCAACCCGGAGCACCAACAGCACGCGCGCGATCTCGGCGCGAAATGGGCTGGGAACACCGACGAGCAGCCTTCGGCCAAACTGGATCGGGCGATCATCTTCGCCCCCGTGGGCTGGCTCGTCCCGCTGGCCCTCGGCCATCTCCGAAGGGGCGGGACGCTGGCGATAAACGCAATTCACACTAGCCCGATTCCAGAAATGCCGTACAATCTACTGTATCACGAGCGGACGATCCGCACTGTCGCCAACGCCACGCGGCGGGATGCCGAGGAATTCTTGCCCCTCGCCGCAGAGATACCTGTTCGCGCGGAGACGCAACCCTTCCCTCTGTCTGAGGCGAATCGGGCGTTGCAGATGTTGAAGAAGAGTGAGATAAGAGGGGCGGCGGTGCTGGTAATTGGGGATTAGTCTTTTCTCAAAGGAGACGATCGGTGAACTCTGTCAACGAAGTCAAAGATTGTCTAGCCGAGCAACAATACATCGCCACGGACGAAATTGCTACCGTGCTGTTTCTGGCCGACAAGTTGGGCAAGCCGGTGCTGGCCGAAGGCCCGGCGGGCGTTGGCAAAACCGAACTCGGCAAAGCATGGGCCGCGGCCGCCGAGCGCGAGTTGATCCGCCTGCAATGTTACGAAGGCCTCGACGAAACAAAGGCGCTGTACGAGTGGGAATACGCCAAGCAACTCCTTTATACCCAACTCCTCCGCGACAAGCTAAGCGATCTGCTCACCGGCACACAGACGCTGTCGCAGGCCGCCGACCGGTTGGCGGGCGAAGAGGACGTTTTCTTCTCGGAGCGCTTCCTTCTGCCGCGCCCCCTGCTGCGCGCCATCCACTCGGACAAACCCTCGCTGCTGCTGATTGACGAAATCGATCGGAGTGACGCTGAATTCGAAGCCTTCTTGCTCGAAGTTCTAAGCGACTTTCAAGTCAGCGTCCCCGAACTGGGCACGTTCAAAGCCAAGCATCATCCGCTCGTCGTCCTCACCAGCAATAACACGCGCGAACTGTCCGAAGCCCTGAAGCGGCGCTGCGTCTATATCTACATTGACTACCCAACGGCTGACGCCGAACTGCGCATCGTGCGCCTCAAAGTGCCCGATCTGAACCCGGCCCTCGCCAAGCAAGCCGTGGAACTCGTCCAGCGACTCCGCCGAATGGATTTGAAGAAACAGCCGAGCGTCAGCGAAACGCTTGACTGGGCGAAGGCGCTGCTTCTGCTCAACGCGAAATCGATCGACCGCCAAACGCTCGAGCGGACTCTGACGGTCCTCGTCAAGCACGAGAGCGACGTCATGCGCGCCAGGCGCGGCCTCGACCGCCCCGCGCCCAGCGTTGAAGACGACGAAGATGATGGGTTGGATGATCTTGGGCCGGCCATCCGGAGAATCCCGTACCCGCCAAGGAATAAATAGCATGGACGACAGAATCATCGCCTTCATCGCCGGCCTGCGCGCCGCGGGCGTCCGCGTCTCGCTCGCCGAAACCGAAGACGCTATGAAGGCCACGGCGCACATGGGCGTGACCGACCGCAACGCCTTCAAGACCGCGCTTAAGACGACGCTCATCAAAGAGCGCGCCGACGAACCGATCTACGAGACGTTGTTCCCGCTGTACTTCGGCTCCGGCGGCCCGCCGCTTCTTCAGCCGCAGGACTCGCTCACGCCCGACCAGATGGAAATGCTGCGCGCCGCCCTGCGCGCTCTGGCCGGCGACTTGGGCGAATTGCTGAGAAAGTTGAGCCAGGGCCTGGCCCCCTCGCGCGAAGAACTTGAGCGCATCGCCAGGCAGATGGGCCTCGACCGCCCGCGCCGGGGCCAGAATCAGCAGTGGCTCACGCGCGAAATGCTGCGCCGACTGGGGATGCAGGATTTGCTCGACCAGATCGAGCGCCTGCTTCAGCAACTCGCGCAAATGGGCATGAGCGCGGAGGGCCTGCAGAAGATGCGCGAGATTCTTGACGCTAACCGCGAGGCGCTCGAAGGGCAAGTGAAACAATTCGTCGGCCAGACGCTGGCGCGGCAACTTTCCGCACAGCCGCCGCAGAAGATGGATGGGCAGGATTTGATGCATCGCCCGTTCAACTCCCTGACCGAGTCCGAGGCGCGCGAACTGCGCAAGCAAGTGAGCCGCCTCGCCGCGCGCCTGCGCGCCAAAGCCTCGTTGCGGCAAAAGCATGGCAAAGGCCCCACCCTCGACGCCAAACGCACCATCCGCGCCAACGTCCGCTTCGGCGGTGTCCCATTCGACATCCGCCACAAGCGGCGCCACCTCAAGCCCAAACTGGCAATTATCTGCGACGTTTCCACTTCCATGCGTCAGGTCGTCGATTTCCTTCTGCGCCTCGTCTACGAAATGCAAGACCAGATCGCCAAGGCTCGCTCGTTCGCGTTCATCGACCACGTCGAGGAAATCAGCGACGAATTCACCGCCGGCCGGCCCGACGTCGCGGTGCCGAAAGTCCTGCACCAAATCCCGCCCGGCTACTACAACACCGACCTCGGCTCGAGTCTCGACCAATTCACGCACGATTACTTCGACTCCGTGGATAACCGCACCACCATCATCGTCGTCGGCGACGGACGCAACAACTACAACGACCCGCGCCTCGACCGCTTTGAGGAGATCAAGCGCCGCGCCAGGCGTCTGCTGTGGATGAACCCCGAGCCGGTCTTCGAGTGGGGCACCGGCGACAGCGATATGCTCCAGTATGCGCCGCTGTGCGACTCGGTGCATCAGGTGAGCAACCTCGCCGAACTCACGGCGGCGGTCGAGCATCTCTTCGAGGGACGGTAGCCCCAAACCTCTCAATGCCGCGACTGAATGCGCCAGCGTGGAAGCCTCGTAATCACTGGTAGCCTCATTAGCTCGCGGCGAGCGACCAAGCCGTGGACCTCGCCAGCCTGAACGATAACGAACTCATGACCCGCGTGGCCCGCTCCGATCCAGGCGGGCGCGCGCTCGAAGCCCTGTATCAGCGCTACGCGGCGACGGCGCTCGGCCTCTCGGCGCGTATCTTGGGCGATCGCGCCTCCGCCGAAGAGATTCTGCAGGAGGCTTTCTTTCGAGTGTGGGAGCGCTCCGGATCGTTCGACGCGGCGCGCGGCCCGTTCGCCGCGTGGCTGTTTACCATCACGCGCCGGCTTTGCATTGATCGACTGCGCCAACGCCAGACGCGCCCGCAGATAATCGATCTCGGCGAGCGCGACGATCAACCGCTGATGGATCTCCTGCCCGATCCCGGCGGCGACGTGGCCGAGTCGGCTCAGGCCAACAGCCTGCGCGACAAAGTTCGGCAGGCCCTCGGAACGCTGCCCCGCGATCAATGCGAAGTCCTGCTACTGTCGTATTTTGGCGGATACACCCGCCGCGAGATTGCCGCGCGCCTCGGCCAGCCGGAAGGGACGGTGCACACCCGCGCGCGTCTCGGCCTGAAGAAACTGCGCGCTGCGCTCGAAGAGCTGGGCATTGAACCGGACGATTGGGGATGACGAACGCTCACATTGACGATCTGATCGAAGAATACGCGCTCGGTCTCCTCGAAGCCGACGAGGTGACCCGCGCCGACGACCATCTCGCGCATTGCGCCCGGTGCCGCGTGAAAGTGGATTCGGCCTCGAACGCGGCGGCAGTGTTGGCGCTGATGGTTGACCCCGCGTCCCCCGCGGCGGAAACCGGCCAACGCCTCCTGGCTCGGGCAGCGTCGTCGAAGCGGCGGCTGATGCCCGGCGCGCTGCTGGCCGCTCCGCGATTCAATCCGTGGCCGCTGATCGCGATTGCCAATCTCGCCTTGACCGTCGTCGTCGCCGTGTGGGCGCTCTCCCTGCAAGCGCAACTCCGCCGACTGGAAGCCGACAACGCGAATGTGGTGCAGCGGCTGGCGCGGGAAGAGAAACGCATCGCGCTGGTCAGCAGCCCTGAGGTGGAGGTCATAAAGTTGGCCGGGACGGAGAACTCGCCCGAGTCGGGTGGGCAGGCGTATCTCGATCGAACCACAAACACCGCCTGGATCACCGTCTACCACCTGCCCGAAGTGGGGGAGGGCGAAACGTATCAGGCGTGGCTGATTGGACCGGAAGGCCCGGTGAGCGCAGGAACGTTCAAGCCGACCGTGGATGGCCGGGGCGAAATCTGGGTGACGGCTACTACAGACCTCGCGGAGTACAAAGCGGTGGGCGTCAGTCGCGAGCCGGAGGGAGGGAGTCGGAAACCGACAAAGGTGGTCGTCGTGGGCGGCTCGTAGGTCTGAAGACGATTTCTGTTTCTGCAATTAGTGGTTGACGTATCGTCTGCCTCCAGTTATAATTCCTGTTCGCTGTCTCCACACTGAACATAAGTAACCCATTATTCGCGCCGAGCAAGGCCGAACCTTTTGCGTTTAACCGGATAATCGCGTTGACGCCGGGATCACAACCCGGTGCCAGCCTAGCGGACCATGCAATCAGGAGATAAAGATGCCGTCTACTTTGGGTCGTAAATCATACGCGCGCATTAGTGATGTCCACACATTACCGTCGTTGATCGAAGTGCAGTTGGAGTCGTTTCAATGGTTTAGGGACGAGGGCCTCGGTGAGCTTTTCGACGAGATCTCTCCCATTGAGTCATTCAACAAAGGCATCAAGCTCTTCTGGCCCGGCAAGAGCCAGGAGGCCAAAGAGTGGGGGCTGAAATACTGGTTCGAGGATTCCAAATACTCGCAAGACGAGTGCCTCGAACGCGACATGACGTACGCCGCGCCGCTATACGTGAGCGTTTTGCTCGCCGGCCCCGAAGTCCCCGAGCCGGTCAAATCGGATATTTTCCTCGGCGACTTCCCGCTGATGACCGAGAACGGCACCTTCATCATCAACGGGACCGAGCGCGTGGTCGTGTCGCAACTCATCCGCTCGCCCGGCGTGTACTTCGAGGCCGAAGAAGATCGCGCCTCGGGTCGCCGCCTGGCCTCCGCCAAGCTTATCCCCGATCGCGGCGCGTGGATGGAGTTCGAAACGCGCAAGAGCGACTATCTCACTATCAAGTTCAACCGTAAACGCACCGTGCCCTTGACCATTCTTCTGCGCGCGCTGGCGGCGCTCAGCGCGGCGGACTTCGAGAAGCAGGGGCTGGCCTCGCCGCCCGATTTGAACGCAATCCTCACGGCTGGCACCGAAGACGAAATCCTTGCGCTGTATCGCGAAGTGGACACCAACCCGGATCATCTTTACATCCCCGCCACTCTGCGGCAGGAACCGGCGTGGGAAAGCAAGGACAAGAGCATCGCCGAGCAGGCGCTCATCGAGTTTTATAAGAAGATGCGCCCCGGCGACCCGCCCACGCTCGACAATGCCAAAGAGTACTTGATCCAGCAATTGTTCGATCAGCGG
>JACQED010000212.1 GCA_016200785.1 Chloroflexota bacterium | reverse complement strand
TGCAGAAGTTCCTGGCCGTCCTGCACGCAGCTGTCGCCCTCGCGCCGTACATCGTCGCCGACGAGGACTATCAGCGCAAGCGCTACGGGATGCTGGGACAACTCGTCAACCAGGGCCGGGCGCTGGCGCGGTATCAGGTCGGCGAAATCATTCGCACCGTCAAGCGGCGCGCGGGCGCCAACGACCTCAATCGCGGCCTGAGCCTGAGCCTGCCGTACTTCGACGATCAAACGCTCGAGATGAAAACGCACTCGCTGGAAGTCATCCCGGCCGGGCGGATCATGTTCGTTCCGGCATTCGTCGTCCGCGCCGTCCGCGAAGAGCAGGCCAAAGTCGCGCAGGATACGCGGCTCAACTCGTCAACCCGCAAACACCTGCTGGCGGAACTCCAGACTCTGGAAGGGGCGTTCGAGAAATAAACCATGCTGTCCATTCTGCTTTTGCTGATCATCATCTTCCTGGCCTGGAAAGCGTCGCCGCGCGAGAAGAAAGAGCACGCCCACGTTCACGGCGCGGGGCAGATCGCTCTATTGGCCGCACTGGCGTTGTTCGGCGTGGACTATTTCACTTCGTACTTCTACGCTACCGGCGAGATGATGAGCGCGCTCCATCCCTACGGCTTACAGCAACGGGCCTATCTCGCTGTCCTGGTCATCGGGCTGGCGAACATGATCTTCGGCGGGCTGTATATGTATTCGCTCGGCGTATTCAACGAGGGCGGTGGCTCGTACACCGCCTCCATGCGCTACCTGTGGCCGACGTTGAGTCTGATCGTCGCCGTCACGTTGATTCAGGACTACGTACTGACGATCGTCGTGTCGGCGCTGTCGGGCGGAGACCAACTGCTCTCGATCCTGAATGCCTATAACGCGCACTGGCTCTGGCACTTCGCCATCGGCGCGGCGCTGGCGGCAGTCACGTGGTATCTCACGATCCGCGGCCGGGGTGAGTCGGCGCAGGTGGTGTTCACCCTGCTGGGCATCTTTGTGATGCTGACGGTGACGATGGGCGTCGGGCTAGTCATCGCCCACCTGAAGGGCGTACCGCCCGTTCCGGCCACGGAAGCGCCGAAAGCCGCCTCGTTGGGCCAAGCCATCCTGCACATGCTCACCGCGTCCATGAAAGGGATGGTCGCCCTCACCGGTCTGGAGGCCATGTCGAACGGCATTCAATTCGTGATCAACGAGGACACCGGGATCGTAAAGTGGGGCAAGAAACATATGCCGCGCTTCAGTGGGCTCTGGATTTTCTACAGCGGCAAGTCCGGCATCGGGCGCTTCGTCCAGACCTCGTTCCTGTTCTACGGCGGGCTGACGACGCTGTTCCTCACCTTCTTCGCCATTCGCTTCGACGTGTTTGACGGCACGTTGGGCCGCACACTCGTCGGCAACCTGGCCGCCATCGGCTTTGGGCAGTTTCCGGGCGGCACGATCCTGTTCTGGGCCTATCAGATTCTCGCGGTGTTGCTGCTGGCCGCCGCCTCGATGACCGCCCTCCAGGATGCCCAGGCGACCGAGTGGCGCGACGTGGCGATCGGCGAAATACCCGAGGCGATTGTCTACCGCGATCCACGCGGCACGTTCACCCGCTCGGTGACGATCACGTTCGCGGTGGCCGTGCTGATCATGTTCCTCGTGCGCGGCCAGACGACGCTGGCCGTGCCGTACTATGGCGTGGGCGTCTTCATGCCGATCATGGTCATGGGCCTCGCCATCCGCAAACACGTGCTTCAGCATTTCACGGGCCGGGTGCGAACCTGGGGCGCGGCTGGCGCAACGCTGGCGGCAATTGCGGCTGGGATCGTGTTCGTCGGCCAGATCACCGGCAAGTGGGCGGAGGGTGGCTGGGTTGTGCTAATCTCATTCAGCATTCTGGCGCTCGCGGCACACCTCATGCTGCTCTCGCCGCTCGGCTACCGCGAGCCGAAGCAGATTCACCGCATCGTCCGCGATAAGGCCCGCGTGCAAGGCGCGATGGCGCGCATCGTCGAATGGCAGTCGCTCCGAATGCAGGAGTATCGTTATCAGGTTCTCGTCGCGATTGCGCGTTGCTTTGAACTTTTCGGCGTCCGCCGGCCGATGAGCCTGGAACTCGCGCCGGCCGTCGCTGGCGACTACGACGATTCGATCCACCGCGAAGATCGCCCAGCGGATCACTCACTGATCGCTCACTATCTGCAAAACCAGCCCAGGGCTGAGCCGAAGGCGGGAGGGCAACCCAGAGAAACCGCCGCGCCCGATTCCGGCAGCGGGTGACGAGCAACGCGTGGCGCGTGACGATCTTCTCGCGT
>JACQED010000211.1 GCA_016200785.1 Chloroflexota bacterium | reverse complement strand
TTTCCTTCTCCGCCGCCTCCCCGTCTCGCGGGAGGACCTGCCGGTAGAAATACAGCGGAAGATTGATATGGAGACCTACCGGCTACAGAAGACCGGCAGCCGGAAAATCAAGTTGGAACGCGGCAACGGCGAACTGGAACCCGCGCAACTCAAGCCCACCTACGCCCAATTGCCCGAGGACATCGAGCCGCTCTCGCGCATCTTGCAAGACCTCAACGAGCGCTTTGGCACGAACTTCACCGAACAAGACCGCGTCTTCATCGAGCAACTCGAAGCCAAACTGGCCGAGGACGCCGCACTCGACGCCAGCGTCCGCGTCAACACGCCCGACAATGCCCGCCTGACGTTCGACCACGTCGTCAACGACCGGGTACAGGAACTGATTGACACCAATTTCAAGTTCTACAAGCAGATCACCGACGACGACGACTTTGCCCAAGCATTTTTCAACTGGCTATTCGAGCGGTATTTACAACAGAGGCGAGGCGGCTCTCAGTCCGAGGCGGGCACTGCCTTCACCTAATCCTCAACAGTCAAGTCACCGACTACCGCCTGCACGCATGCCAGCCGCCGGTGATGATGGACACTTTGTCTTTGAGTCGCATGTTCAGTGCCAGTGCACGATCTCCACGCGCGCCCCAACCGGCGCCCAACTGTAAAGCCAGGCCGCGTCGGCCATCCGCAAATTAATACAGCCGTGGCTCACCGGCTTGCCGAAGTCGTCGTGCCACGTGGCGGCGTGAAGGGCGAAGTGAGGGTAGAACATCATCACGTAGGGAACGGCGGGCTGAAAGAAGTCGGGGCCGTAAAGATCGACGGTTTCGTATTTCTGATAAATCTTGAAATGCCCCGTCACGGTCTCATAGGGGAGCGCGCCCGAAGAAACGATGAGGGTTCGCGCGACGGTCGCGCCTTCGTAGGCGATGAGAGTCTGCTTCGACAGATCGACGTCAATCCAGCGTTCGCCGCCGGAGTTCGACGGGATGGATTGCGGCGGGGTGAAGACATCATCGCGGGCCGGTTGAGAAGGAAGAAGGAAGGTGGAAGAAGGAAACGGTGTGGCGGTGGGCGGAATCGGCGTTTCGCCGTCCATCGCGGTGACGGTCTGCCGCGAGAGGTCGACGTCGATCCAATGCCCCGCGCCACCTCCGCCGGTTGAGGCGCGCGCCACAGGATTGATGGGTTGAGTAGCGGTCGGCGAGGGCGCAGGCGAAGCAGTGGGCGTGGGGCTGGGAGTGACGGTGGGAGTGTCGGTGGGCACGGGGGTGCGCGTTGCTTTCGCCGAACTCAGCGCCATCGCAACCGCAACCTCTTGGCGGGAATCTTGAAAGCCGCCGCCGATCGCGATGGTCGCGATCGCGCCCACCGCCACCAGCGCCGCAAGCAGAACGAGGCCGAAGGGAAACGGCGAGGCGCCAGCCGATGCATCAGCGCGTTCGCGCTGCTCGACGCGAGGCGGCGACTCTGGCGAGAGACGCTTCCTCGCCCAGCGCAGGGCGGCGCGGGCGATCGGATCGTGCGGGCGCGCTTCAAGCGCGTGGGCGACGTAGTTCAGACTGGCGCGCGGCGATCCCAACGCGGCGAGGATCAGCCACGCGGTCGCGTTGTGCGGGTTGGATTTCAGCACGGCCCACAGGAAGCGTCGCGCCTCGACGCGCTGACCGTGGGCAATGGCCGCTCGCGCCTGATCGATCAAGGCATCGGCTTCGAGCGACTCTGGCGCGGCAGTCAGTTGTCGCAATCGGCTCATGTCACGGCACGGGTTCGTTGCGCGCGTAGCACAGGATGCCTTCGGTCACACCCTGCGCCACGAGGTCGGGCTGTTCGGTCAGAATTTTTCGGTCGAGGTTGAGAAAGCCGGTCTCGATAATCGCGGCGGGCGTCTGCGCGTCGATCTCGCGGAAGGCGTGATAGGCCGTCATGTCGAACGTGATGCTCTGCGCGTGATAGTTCATGTGCGTCCGGTCGGAGTAGCGATCCTGCACGCAGGCGACGAGACGCGCGGCCTTGTCAGGCACGGGGGATTGCAGGGCGCTGGCGACCTTGAAGCCGGTGGCCTGATCGTTGATGAAGTCGCACGAGTCGGCGTGGATCGAAACCAGCGCCACCGCCTTGTAGCCGACCAGCCGATCGTCGAACTCGTTGAGCAGGTCGACTTGAAAGCCCGCCGCTTCCAGCGCGGCCTTCACGCGGTTGGCGACTTCAAGATTGACCGAGGCCTCGGTCAGCCCATCGGGACAGACCGCGCCGGAGTCATTGCCCATGTGCCCGGCGACGAGGCCGATGCGCGGCGCGGGGCGCGGGGTGGAGGTGGCCGGCTGAGCGGTGCTGTTCGCACCGACGCGCGTCGCGAGGGCAATGGCGATCTGACGCGCGGTCTGCGACGGCAGGATGGAGGCTGGCGACCACGCGGTGAAAATCGTCGCGACGGCGGCGGCGACACAGAAGACGACCAGCACGTGCCGGGCGGCCTCAAACGCGCCGGGGGTGAGGACGGTCGAGTAACGCGGGGTGGGATCGCTCACGGGGCAAATCGTACACTCCCACCGGAAATCATGCAAGTAGTATTCGTGCGATTTCCATCTTGACAGATTAACTTGGGAGCATATAATTGGCCGTAGATAAATCTGATGAATATTGTGTTTATGGGCATCTTCACGGTGGTTTGCATGTGTATGGGCCGGGGACGTTCTCCCGGCCTCGTCTGAATTCGTCGTAGAGACGCGCCAGCGGCACGTCTCTACGTCGGAAGGCCAGCCGACGAGGGCTGGGGTCGTCCCCGCGACAAGGTGGTAGAGACGTTCTGACAGAATGTCTCTGCGGGGCGGACAATGGGTGTCTGCCCAACGCGAGAGGCGCTCCGCCCCACCGTTCATCGGCTGGCCTTTTTGTTTGTCCCGTCATTGGATTTCAGTTCTATGTTGAACATACTGCCGCAACTTCAATTCAAGATCGATCCCCTGCACATCCCGGCGACGAGTTCGCTCGAGGCCGTGGTGGGCAATACGCCGCTGGTGCGTCTGAGGCACGTGACCGAGAGGATTTCCCGCTCCGTCGAAGTCTATGCCAAGATCGAATGGACGAACCCCGGCGGGTCGGTGAAAGATCGCCCGGCGCTGTTCATCATCCGCGAGGCCGAACTGACCGGCGCACTGACGCCGGACAAGATTCTGCTTGACGCGACGTCGGGCAACATGGGCATCGCCTACGCGACGTACGGCGCGACGCGCGGCTACCGCGTGAAACTCGTGGTGCCGGCAAACGCCAGCCCGGAGCGAATCGGCATCCTGCGAACGCTGGGCGCGGAGATCGTCCTCTCCGATCCGACGGAAGGCTCCGATGGCGCGATCCTCGAAGCCCGGCGCATCGCCGCCGCCGATCCCGCTCGGTACTTCTACGCCGACCAATATAATAACCCGGCGAACTGGCAGGCGCATTACTTCACCACCGGCCCGGAGATCATCGAGCAGACCGACGGGCAGATCTCACACTTCGTCGCCGGGCTGGGCACGAGCGGCACGATGACGGGCGCCGGGCGGCGTTTGAAAGAGTTCAACCCGGCCATCCGTCTCATCGCCTTTCAACCCGACTCGCCGTTTCACGGCCTCGAGGGACTCAAGCACATGCTGACGGCGATTGTTCCCGGCATCTACGATCCGACCGTTCACGACGACTTGCTCGAAATCAGCACGGAAGAGGCGCACGCGATGGCCCGTCGCCTGGCGCGCGAAGAAGGGCTGTTCGTTGGCGTCTCGTCGGCGGCCGCCGCCCTGGCCGCGCTGAAAGTGGCCGCGCAACTCGACGAGGGGGTCGTCGTCACGGTGTTCCCCGATAGCGGG
>JACQED010000210.1 GCA_016200785.1 Chloroflexota bacterium | reverse complement strand
GGCGCCACTCTCGTAGCGCATCGCTTCGACCGGCGCGAGTTGCGCCGCGCGCCATGCGGGATAAATGCCGCCGACGGTTCCCAATAGCAGAGCCGTGGCGATGGCTTGAATGAAGATGGCCGGGGTGAAAACGCCGCTCAAAAGCGACTCGACGGCGGGCGACAGGCGGGCCAGCGCCGTGAGGCCGATGCCGAGGAGGATTCCGAGGACGCCGCCGCTCATTGCGAGAACGAGCGATTCGCCGAAGATCAAACCGATGACGCGCCGCCGCCGCCACCCGACGGCGCGCAGCACGCCGATCTCCCGCGTGCGCTCCAGCACGCTCATCAGCGTCGTGTTCATCATCCCGAGGCCGCCGACGAAGACCGCGAAGATGCCGAGGAACCAACCGAACGACCGATACATGTTCAGCGCCTCGGTCTGCCGCGTGGCTTCGCCCGAACGTACCGCCGCCAGTTCCGGCCAACGCGATTCGATCTGCCCTTTGATTGCGTCAGCCTGCCGCAAGTCCTTGAGTTTGATATTGAAGTAGTTGACCTGGTTCCGCTTGTCGAACGCGCGTTGAGCGTCGTCGAGGCTCATCACCGCGCCGCCGTCTTCGAGGCTCACGCCGGTCTCGTAGATTCCGGCGACGCGATAAGTCACTTCGTTGATCAGAAACGCCTCGCCCACCTGTTTCTTGAAGTTCTCCGCGGTGGCTTTGCCGAGCAGGATTTGTTTTCGGCCGCCAAGCTGCGCGCCGGCAATCAGGCGATAGTGCTTGATGACGAAGCCTCGCGGGTCCTCACCCATCACGATGAAATACGGCGACTCGGACATCTGCAGAACGCCGATGACGGTGCCGGAGACCTGTTCGACGCCGGGGATCTGCGCCAGTTCGTCGCCCACGCCGTCGTCAACCGAACTGATGAGGAGCATGACGGCGTCCTTCTGGCCCACCGTCAGGTCGGCTCCGCCTGACGAGAACATTCTCTCGAAGCCGCTGGCAATCCCTTCGCCGAACGCGGAGAGCGCGACGACGGCCGCTACGCCGACGGCAATGCCGAGCAGAGTGAGTAGGGTGCGGATTTTGCGACGCCAGAGATTCTTGCTAATCACCGACACCCCTTACGTGTCACGCCTCATGCCTCACTTCACGTATCCTAGCTCCTTCACCGCCTGCCTCAGCGGCTCCGTCGTCTTCAGCGCCGGCGCGTTGACCCAGTATTCGCCATCACTTCCAAGAAAGACGATCGAAAAATCGGAGTGTCGTCCGGTAATGGGGAACAGCATCTGCGTAGGATGGCCGGTGTAGAAGCCGGCGTGCAGTGTGACGGGCTGAGCGAAGAAGGCCTCGACAGTGACGTAGCGCGCGTAAGCCTCCTGACGCGACACGTCCGACAGGCCGGCGTCCGACTGCCGCAAGACGCCGCCGGCGAGGCTGGCCGTCACGGCGTCGGCGAGTTCGTTGAATCCGGCGTCGCCCGACTGCAATTCCGTTCGTTGCCCATCGTGGTAAACGACGACGCGGTTGGGCCGGTCGGCGAAGTCCGACTTGAACCACCACGGGTCTTTGGCGAAGGAGGCCGTCGAGCAGTAAATCGCCGCCAGCAACAGGGTGACGAGAACGACCGCCGATCTGAACAGGTTGGTCAGCGGGCCGCCGCCCCATAGGACAGCCTTGATCTGCTTGAGCATGGAACGCTCCCTAGCTTTTCTCCGTGCCCTCGGCCTTTTCAGCGGTGAAGCAAATGCTCGACCAGTCTCTTGCCCGCGCGCGCCAGCCTTCTCGCCACCGTCGCCCCGCCCGGCCCTGAGCCGACGACGATTGCGTCTGCGTGTTTTGCGATTTGTGCCGGCATGACTTGACCTCACTCGATCCGGTGAATCTTCTTGACCGAGGCGACGACCGACTCCACCGTGCGGCGCAATTGGCTCTGATCGGCGAGCCTCTGGCGGACGCCGTCGCGATCGCGCAGCCACTTGCCGCCATATTTCGTTCGGTATCGCTCCGGCAGTTCGTCCGGGGTAACCGTTCAGTCCGCCGACAGACCTTTACCACGAAGGCACGAAGACACGAAGGACACAAAGAAGGCGTCGTGAAACTTGGTGTCTTTGTGTCGCCTGCCCCCGTGTTGTTGCGGGGGTGGTGGTTAGAAAGGGCCGCGTGACCTGAACGCTTACCGTCCGGGAACGACTGTCCGGCCATGACGCCGAAGGCCAGCGCCCAGGCGCGGGGCACGACGCCGATGTTGTACCCGCCGCCGCCAAAGGCGAGCCAGCGGGCCGCGAGTCCACTCAACGCTTCAAACAGCGCCATATGCCCGCGCGTCTGCAAACCGAACTCCACAGCGGCGATCCGGCTCGCGCCAAGCGCGTCATACAGGAAATTGCGGTGAGAATTGAAGCGGCAAAAGAAGGCGGGAGAGTGCTCTACACTCTCCCGCAATCACTGGGTGGGGAACTGCGCGTACAGATGGTGCCCCCACGGGGATTCGAACCCCGGTTTTGGCCTTGAGAGGGCCACGTCCTGGGCCCCTAGACGATGGGGGCGGGTGAAAACCCAAATCCCAATTGCCAAATTCCAAAAGGAGGTAACTGGTTATTGGCGATTGCGGCGGCATTGTACCACAGCCCCGTCCGGTCTTCAAGATTTTCAGATCGCTTATTCGTGAAGGGACACGGGTTGCGCATTCACGTCGAAGAATAAGCCCCACCATAATTGATAGTTGGGCAATTCGACAGGCGCGGGAGTTGAGGGCGGTTGCGGCGTCGGAGTCACTCCGCCCGGAGGCAGGGGAACGACGAGCACCTCTCCCGGCTTCACCAGTTTGCCGGAGCTGCGCGCCCAATCCTCAACCGCCTGATCGCTGTTGGCGTACGCCTTTTCGGTTGCGAGAACATCGCGCTGCGCCGCCAAAGTCGCAACCTGATGCGCGAGTTCGGTAGCATCGTTCACCAGGCGCTGAGCATTCGCCAGGCGGCGGTTGAAATCGATCAACACCGTCACACCGAGAGCCAGGCTGACGATCAAAAGGATTTGCGGCAGGCCGACAATTGCCGGCAAGCGTTCCGTCACACCTCGTCTCACACCGACCTCCACCCCAAATCGTACCGCTTTCAGACCGATCGCGCAACCCACTGCCTTCTGATATTGTTCTGTCGTGCAACTCGTGTGCCGCAAACAAAAAACCCGGACCAGTGAACTGTCCGGGCATAGTGCCGAAGCTGGGACTTGAACCCAGATGGGCTTGCGCCCACTGCGCCCTGAACGCAGCGCGTCTGCCAATTCCGCCACTCCGGCTTGCGAACGTGATTGTACCAAGAATTTATCGTTTGTCAATGATTCAAGCCGACTTCAAGGCGGCGATTTGATCGCAAAGTCATCGATCGTGACGACCAGATCACGATCGCCGACGACGAATCCGATCTGGCCGGCAAGGCCCGGCCTATCCTGCAAAGTTTCGACCAGCGAGTCGTTCACGTACAGGTTGATATTCTTCCCGCCGCCAGATGACACGGCTCGAAGCGTATTGGGCTGATGGCCGGGCGCGACGCGCGGATCATAATGCGCTACCAGCCGATCGTATTTTTGCTCCCCGCCCGCTTTCTTCTCGAGCACGGTGATGGACTGGTACGCAGTGTTGATCTCGAAATATGGGGTCGTCTCATACAGCGGAATGAGAAACGGTCAGCGGATGCTTCGAAGATTGGCGGGGAGGCCCGATCCATCCGCTGATCCGCTTTCTATCCGCTGACCGATTCCGTCCCTCCCCTTTACGGCAGCGTGATGCTGAAGTTGTCGAACCCTGCCTGCATGTTGCGGAAGCCGACGGCGAGACCCACCGTGCCACTCGAGGAGGCCGAATCGAGCGTGACAGTCTCGACGTTGACCCCGTTGAGATAGAGAGCGACTTTGGTGCCGCCTTCGGTTGAGTTGGCTCGCAAAGTGTTGATTTGCTTTCCACCGGCAATGTTGTCCTCGGTGCGTTGGTCGAGCGTCTTCCAAGTGCCGCCGGCAAGGTGCTCGTACACCGCGAAGAATTTGTCGAATACGCTCAATTCAAAGTCGAGGTAGTAGTCGTCTTTGTCTACCAGGCCGTTGTTGTTGACATCCTGGAAGCGCAGAACCATGCCAAAGGTCTGATCGCTCCGGCCGCTGATGTACGCCGCGTCAACCTGCATATCGTAGTCGCTGACCGTGCCGCACGAAATGCATTGCGTGAAACAGCCAAACGGAGCCGAGGCCTGACCGACGTCGGCGCACTCCTTGAAGGGGCCCAGCAGAAGCACGCCATCGCTAATCTGCGCACTGCCCACGTCATTGGTGAAGACTTCCCAGTTGCCCTTATCGGCGGAAAAATCGTCCACGTATGTCGTCGGCCCGGAGGCGGTCGGCTGAACCGTTTCCGTGGTCGCTTCTGCTGTGGGCAATTGAATCGCCGTCGGCGGAACATTGGCCTGCTCCGTTTGAGCTTTAGCCAGAGCGTCGGCGGTGGATTGCAGAGCGGCCGCCGTGCCGGCCACGTTCACTTGCGGCGTGTTGGTCGCGCCGCCGCCGCCGCCTCCACCACACGCCAGCGCGGCGATGACCAGAAATGATCCGACCATCGCCAATGCGCGTTTTGTTTGAACCATATGCTGTGTCATGATCTTCTCCTCCTCAAAGTAACTTGCAACCGAAGGTGCGCCCGTTACGCTATTCGAGTTCGCTGGATTCTTCGATCAATAAATCGCGCTCCTCCTCCCGCCCGGCGTACAATTGCCGGCCGAGCCATCGATCGTAGGCCGTCCAGGTTTCGCCCGGCTCGCGGCGTGCCGTCAACAGGCTTCGAAAGCGGTTCACCTGCACGCTGAGTTCCTCGACCTGGTGGAGGGCCATCGCCTCGAGCGTCGCCGGGCGGCGCGGCGAGCCCCATTCGTATCGTCCGTGGTGGCTGACGAGCATGTGCCTCACCCGCAGGCTCAACTCGCCGGGAAATTCGGGCAGGGCGGCGATGGCCTGACTGATCATCTCGGCCCCGACGACGAGATGGCCGACCAGGCGGCCTTCGTCGGTGTAGTCCAGGTCTGTCCTCCACGTGTATTCGCGGATCTTGCCAATGTCGTGAAGCAGGGCACCGGTTATTAACAGGTCGGCGTCGATCTCGGGATACAGCGCCAACACCGCGTCACACAACCGGAGCACCTCGGTCGTGTGTTCGAGAAGGCCGCCGAGGTAGGCATGGTGAATGCGTCGAGCCGCCGGGGCATCGTTGAATTCGCGCACGAAGTTCTCATCTTCGAAGAAGCGCCGGACGAGCGCGGCGAGGTGCGGATTCGCGATCAGCTCCACGGCGGCGCGAATCACGCCGGTCATCTCCTCCACACTCTTCTCGGTTGCGGGCTGGAAATCGGCCAGATTGAATTCGTTCTCGGCGGCCTGACGGAGTTTCTGCACGATGATCTGCGCCCGGCCCAGATACTCTTCGACATCACCCGCGATTTTCACCACGTCGCCTTCGACGAACAAGTCCGCGAGTTCGCCGGCCCCTTCCCACACCCGCGCGAGAATCTGACCGGAGCGGTCGGAGAGGCCGATCGTCAGGAATTCGCCGCGCGTGCGATCGCGGAACGGCTCGAGTCGCTTGTGGCGCACGAGATAGAAGCCGGTCACGCTATCGCCAGGCCGCAGGTCGGCGACGAACGGACCTTTTTGAGGATGACGAGGCTGGGGCATGGCTACTCCTGGGCGACGGGCAAAGTGAAATTGAAGACGCTGCCGCCCTCAGGCCGACTGGAGACCCAGATGCGCCCGCCGTGAGCCTCCACCGCCAACTTGCAAAAGGCCAGACCCAGCCCAGTGCCTTTTCGCCGTCCGCTCTGGCCGGGAACCTGCACGAATGATTCGAAGATGCGATCGCGATAATCGTCCGGAATGCCGGGGCCGGAGTCGGCCACCTGGCAGGTCACGAAGTTCCCGCCGGAGGGCGGGAGGTCGCCGTTGGGAGGATGGTCGCCCTCAATCTGTGCTTCAATGATCACCTCGCCGCCGGGCGGGGTGAACTTGAGGGCATTGTCAATCAGATTGGTGAAGATGCGTCCCACTTTCTCGTCATCGATCGACAGCGAGGGAATGCCGGTCGGCACCCTGGCGAGCAACTTGATCCCCTGCTCGTCGGCCAGCGGCCCGAGGTCGGCCAGCACGTCCTGGACCAGGGCCTGCAATTGGGTCACGCGGCGGTTAAGGGAGACGTCGCCGGTCTCCATGCGCGAGATGTCCAGCAGGGAATTGACCAGATTCAGGAGTTTCTTGGTGGAGCGGCTCGAGACTTCCAGCGCCTGCATAATGATGGTCTGATCGTCGAACGGCGGAAGGTATTCCCGGATCAATTCGACACTGCCGAGAATGGCGGTGAGCGGGCTGCGCAAGTCGTGGACGATCATGTTCGACAAGTCCTCGCGGTCTTTTTCCAGTTCCTTCTGTTCGGTGATGTCGCGCAGGGCGATGAGCCAGCCGATGACTCCGGCGCGCTCGTCCATCACCGGCAAAGCGGTGCGCTCGAGATCGCGCGGCTTGGGCACGATGATGCGATACTGCGTCCTCCTTTGCGCGGTGCCCGAAAGGCCCCGGCCGCTGCGAAGTCCGTCCAGCATGTCCTGAAGATGCTCGGGCAGGTAGCCCAGCCTGGAGGCGATGCCCAGCATGGGGTCGGCGGCCAGATCGTCGAGCGAGCGGTCAAGCAGATCAGACCGTCGAATCCCCCAGAACTCTTCGATCCGCGGGTTGACCAGAGCGATGCGCCCTTTGCTGTCGAGCATGAGCACACCGTCGCGGGTCGAATTGAGAATAGCGGCCAATTGGTCGCGGCCCTCGGCCACGCGCTGAAACAGTCTGGCATTTTCGATCGCGAGGGCGGCCTGAATCGAAAACTGCGATACGAACTTGGCGTGTTCCTGGGTGAACGCTCCGACCTCGGGACTTTCGACGGTGATGACGCCGAGCACGCGCCCGTCGCGCTTGATCGGCACGCTCAACTGCGACCGGGTGCCGGCGGCGCCCGGCACGAAGTCCGGGTCTAGACTCACGTCGCGCACGATGGCATATTGTCCGAGTCGCTGAACCCGTCCCGTGATTCCGGGCAGATCGGTTTCGGGACGGGCGGACAGCCTCTCGATGAAGTCGTCGGGGTAGCCTCTGGCGGCCACTACTTCGATGCGCCCGGTCCTGTCGCTGTTCACGCTCAGCGAGGCCGCCGCGCCGCCGGTGGCCTCTATCGCGCGCGCGAGCACCACGTCGAAGACCCGGTTCAGGTCGAGCCTCGCCGCCAGTTCGCGGCTAATTTCATCCAGCGCCGACAATTGTTCCACGCGTCGGCCGAGGGCCTGATCGGTGCGCGCGTGCAGGCGGGCGTTGGTCACGGCCAGGGCCGCCTGGTTGGCGAACGTCTTGAGCAGTTCGATTTCGTCGGCTTTGAAGTGGCGCGGCGCGGCGAAGTACACGGCAAGGTAGCCGATGATCTCGCGTTGGGCCGCGAGCGGAATGTCGGCGTAGGCCCGAAAGCCCTCCGCCTCGGCCAGCAGCCGCAGTTCCGAGGGCACATGGGCGGTCGTCACGTCGGCCACGGTCACCGGCTGGCCGGTCGTCACGGCTTTGACGCGGTGCGTGTTCGAGAGCGGCACGGTCAGCGAGTCGCGCAGAAAGTACTCGCTCAGGCCTTCGGCGCGCGCCAGGTAGAGCTCCTGGCGGTCCTCGGCCATCAGAAAGATCGCCGACTTGTCGGCGCGGACGAGCGGCAGGATCGACGAACACACGAGCTCGAGCACGCGGTCGGGGTCGAGCGTGGCGCTGACCAGCGTGGCGATTCTCGCCAGCGACGCGAGTTCGGCGGCGCGGCGCTGCGTGACGCCGTAGAGTTGCGCGTTCTCGATGGCCACGGCGGCCTGGGCGGCCAGCGTGTTGAACACGCTGAGTTGATCGACGTTGAACCGCTCGCCGGGGCTGTATGAGAGCACAGCCATACAGCCGATCGCCCGGTCGGAGGCGACGAGGGGCACGCCCATGAACGACTGCGGCTCCACATCGCCGCGCTCGAGGCCCAAGCGATTGAGCGTGCCCGGCACGTCGTAGGGAATGAGCAGTGGCGCGCGATTGCGCACGATCCAATCGGTGAGGCGGTTGGTCGAGGGGCGCGAGGCCCACTTCTGCCGCACGCCGTCTTTGATTGCCAGCGCGAACGAAATGGTATCGGCCGTCTGGTCGTAAAGCGCGATGTAGAAGTCGCCGACGTTCAGCAAGTGCGCGACTTGCAGATAGATCGTGTCGAGCAGGGCGTCGAGGTCGAGGCTGGTGCGCAAAGCGCGGCTGACTTTGTTGAGCGAGGAGAGTTCGCGGACGCGGGTTTCACTGCTCAGCCATATCTGGCTGACGCGATACACGGCGAGGCTGGCGACGACGAGCGCGCCGAGCAAGATCGCGTCGCCGACGGCGTTCAAGATCAGCCGACTGCTGGCTGCGTACAGGGCCAGCGGCAGAGGCGCGAGATTGGAGAACAGCAGGATGATTCGGTTGTCGCGATAGTAGGCCGCGATGCCCTCGCCCGACCACCACAGGTCGAGGGCCTTCACGGCGTTGTGGGCCGCGAGCCAGCCCAGGCTCAGTCCGCCCACTGCCAGCCAGTCGCCCGACGTCGAGAGTTGCGGCGGCAGGACGCCACCGAGCGCACCGTATGCTGTGCCGGCAGCCAGGATCGTAAGGACGATTTGCGCGAAGTCGAATGCGACCAGACCGGAGCGTTCGAGTCGCGGCACATCGCGGAATCCGGGCAAGCGCGGGATGGAGGCGCGCGCCAGGCCGCCGATCAAGAGGCCGAGGCCGGCCAGCGCCGCTGCGGCCACCGGGCCTTGCACGAGGGTCGCGCCGAGGCCGATCAGGTGCGTCACGGTCACCTCGCCCAGCCGCAGTGCGATCGGGACGTTGGCCGCGATCGCCACGCCGAGGACTGTCAAAAAAGAGAGGCCGGGTGTCGGCAGGCTCGGCGACTCGATCAGCCAGAAGCGGGCGATGGCGGCCAGCGCGATCAGTCCGAGCAGTATTCGAGCGTAGTTGGTTCGCTGAAAGCGATTCATCAGTCAATCGCGTCGCGCGCGACTCTCACGGAACCTTCGTCGGAGTCAGCCGCGGCGGCGGCGTGCAACAAGCCGCTCCGGGAGTCAATTTGGCGGCCGTCCCCGCCGCGAGTGTCGTAGAGGAAGTTGGCTGCGCGGGCCGGCCCGGCGTCGTCACGCCAACGGAGGGAGTGGCCGAAGTTGTCTCTTGCGGTGTGGGCGTTCCCGTGGTCGAAGCGCCCGAGACGGTAGCTGCCGCAGACAGTGTCGCGCCAGGAGTTGGCGCCTGTGTTGCCGCAGTCGCCGTGAGGTCGGGGTCAAGTTCTTTCAACCGCGCCTTCGCAGCATCTTTCCATTTCGCATCGCCGCCGGGGACTCGGTCCCAGAGCGCGAGCAGGGCGTGCAGATCGGCGGACTCATTCGCGAGGTCGCCGGTCGCCTGATAAGCCCTTGCGCGCCACAGATAGACTGCCAGGCGATCGGCGTCGCCGGCCGCGGCAGTCAAGGCGAGGGTGAACGGGCCAATCGCCTCTTTGGACGATCCATCTTCGACGAGCGCGCGGCCCAGCCAGTAGTTCGGCGCGTAGTCTTGCGGCGCGCGGGCGACAGCCCGGCTAAAGTCGGCTACGGCCTTGCCGAAGTCGCCCTCATTATAGAATACTTTGCCCCGACCCACACGGGCAATAGGCGTTTCTTCTTCTGAAAGGGCCGCGTTGAAATCAGCTAGAGCTTCATCGTATTGGGACAACGTGAGATAGAATTCACCTCGGGCGACAAGCGCGGCGGCGTAGCGTGGGGAAATCGCCAGCGCGCGCTCGAAATCGGCCAGCGCCAGCTTCTCGTCGCGGAGACCCGCGCCGGCCACGGCGCGGTAATACCAGCCCTCGGCGTCGTCGGGGCGATAGGTGAGATAAAGTCCGAGGTCGAGGCGGGCCTCGTCGTATTGGCCTTTGGCGGCGCGCAGTCGGCCGCGCACGCGGTAGATGTCAGGAATCGTCGGGTCAAATTGAATTGCGATCTGCGTCTCGGCCAAAGCCTCGTCGGTCTGCCCCAGATCAGCCAACACTTCGGCGAGGCGCCAGCGCACCGAGGCGTTGCTCGGCGCGAATGAGCGGGCCGTCTCCAGCTCGGTTTTCGCGACGTCGAGGTCGCCGTTTCTCCGATGGATGGCGGCGCGCGCCATGTAGGGATCGGGCCAGTTGGGATCGACGTCGATCGCGCGCTGAAAGTCGGCCAGGGCGCTCGTGGAGCGATCGAGGCTGGCTTGCGCCAGGCCGCGGCCCCAATAGGCCGGCGCGTAGTTCGCGTTCAATTTGATCGCCTCGCCGTAGGCTTCGATCGCCTCTTTCAACTTGCCGGTCTGGCGGTAGGCCTCGCCGATATAGAAGTGGGCCTCGTGCAGGCGCGAGGTGCTGTCGAGCGCGGCCTGCATGAATTGAATCACGCCCGGCCAGTCCCCGGAGTTGTAGCGCCGCAGGCCGGCCTGGAAATTGTCGTTCTCAATGTGCGGGGTTTCGAAGTACGCGACCGTCGCCGTGACGTGCGAGCCGACGACGAGAGCCAGCGGCGTGGCCGGGTCGAGCGTCGGCGTGGGTGTGCGAAGGGCCGGCGTGGCCGTGGGCCTGGGCGAGGGAGTTTCGGTGACGGTGGCCGGGGGTGTGGGACTCCGATAGGCGGTGGCGGTGAGCGCGGCGATGGCTTGATTCTGCCGCTGTGTGTTGATGAAGGCGATGACGCCGAAGCCGATGGCGAAGAACGCCGCCGCGCCCAGAAGCGTCAGCCCGATCAGCTCGTAGGTGCGCCGCCGGCGGAAGAGGCCGAGGCGCGGCTGGCCGCGCGGCGCGGCGGATGTGGGGGCCCGATCCGGCGCGTAGTCTTGGAGGATCGAATGCGGCCGCTCTTTGGCCGGGATCGCGCCGAGCAACATCAGGCCGGACTCGGCCGCTTTGTTTTGCGGGTTGATCTTGAGCGCCGACTGCAAGCAGAATATCCGCTCGCGCTCGCTCTCGACCACCGCGCTCATCCACAGCCAGGCCTGTTCGTTCTGCTGGTCGGCCTTCAGGACTTTGGTCAGCATTTCGCGCGCGCGGCGGCGCTCGCCCCGGCGCGCGGCGGCGATGGCTTGCTGGAGCAGGTCGCCTTCGGGCATAGCGGCGAAGTGTAGCATGTTTCAGTTCGCACGACAAGAATCGCATATAATCCATGGGCGGTGGCTGAGGTGTATCGCGTTCATGGGACGGTCGTGCTGACCCTGTGGCTTGGGGTGGCTCTCGTCGCGACGGCGTGCGAGGTCGTGGCGCCGCCCAGAGTCCCGCGAAGCGTGACGTTGCCGCCGCCGGCCGTCGTCTTGACCGCGCGAGCCGTCGCGACGTCGCCGACCGAACCGCAGGCCATTGCGGCGATTGACCCAACCCCGACGCCGATGACCTACGTCGTGAAGCGCGGCGACACGTTGTCGGGGATCGCCGTCAAGTACGGCGTGACGGTCGAGGCGCTTCAGATCGCCAATGGCGGTGTCGCGCCGGAGGCTCTGCAAATCGGCCAGGTTTTGATCGTCCCGGCTCGCGTGGGAAGCGGCCAGCCGGCTTTTGTGCCGGAAGGCACGCCTCTGCCGATTGAGGTTCGGGGTAAGGATTGCTTTTCGACACCAGTGGGCGGGTGGTGGTGTCTGGGTGAAGTCCGCAACACGACCGGCGGGCCAGTTACGAATGTCGCAGTTCAAATCGCGATGTCGGCTCCGGGTGAGTCTGGCACGACCGCGACCGCCTTCGCCGCGCTTGATTTCATCCCGCCCGGGGCCTCGGTCCCGTTCGGCGCACTGTTCGCCGGGACGCCGTCGGGAACGCCGTCCGCCGGGACTCCGCAGAGCGATCATCGCGCTGAAAGCAATCGCACTTACAAGACGCTCCTGCTGTCTGCTGAGTCGGCAGACGGGCTGGCTGACCGTTACGCCTGGTTCGACGTGGCCGACACGAGGCTGGCGCACGCCGGGGAGTTGATCACGCTTGCGGGGACGGTGCGCAACGACCGATCAGATGAGGTCAATCGAATTGTTTTGGTGGCGACAGTGTACGATGCAGTCGGCCAAGTGACCGGCTTCCGCATCCAATCACTCGCGGGCAGTTTGCCATCGGGGGGGAGCTTGCCTTTCGAGATTCAGTTCAGC
>JACQED010000206.1 GCA_016200785.1 Chloroflexota bacterium | reverse complement strand
TAATCCGCTCCCCGCCGTTATCCAAACCCAACCCTTCTCTGCCCGCGTCCGCGTGAGCGCCGGCAGAGAAAAGTCCGGGATCAAGAAGCCGCTTCCGGGCGGATTAGACTCTCTTATGCCGCAAGCAATTTGAACAGCGACAGAACTTCCTCAAAGCATTGCTCACGCCCGGCAGCATTCGCGCCGTTTTCCTGCAAACGCCGGCGCAGGCAAACGTCGAGATGCTGTTTCAGAACGAGGCGGTTGATTTCGCGGAGCGCGGCCCGCACGGCCAGTCCCAATCGCGCCAGTGTCTCCTCAGTCGGGCGGCCTTCCCTTCTCGAACGTTGTACAGCCGCACGAGGTTGACGATGGGTTCACCGATTTCGAGCAGGGCCGGCCCCGTCGGCTTCGATCCCCAGTGCTCGCAAGCCCGGAGCCAGATCGTCGGGCAACGGGGTGATCCGCGCCGCGGTTGGAGGTGGGGTGGCCGAGAAAACGCGCGCGGAGGCCGGGATCGGTTTCCGAACAGTCAACCGAGCCGGGCGAACGCTCGCCGCGCTGCGGCAAGGGTAAACTCGATCTCCGTTTCCCCATGCGCCGTTGACATGAATCCGGCCTCAAATTGCGATGGCGCGAGATAGACGCCGCCCTCGAGCATTGCTCTAAAGAACGCGCCGTATTTTTTCGTATCGGCGCTTTTGGCAGTTGCCCAATTCGTGACGGGCTGGTCGGCGAAGAACGTGGTGAACATCGTTCCGACACGATGAGAAACGACGCAGACTTTGGCCTCTTCCGCCGCCGCGCTCAGGCCGGTCGCAAGTTTCGTTGAATGGGCCTCAAGCGCCTCCCACGTTCCCGGCCTTTGCAACTCCTTCAATGTTTCGATCCCCGCCGTCATCGCCAGAGGATTCCCGGCGAGTGTCCCGGCCTGATACATCGGCCCGGCCGGTGCGACCAACTGCATCACGTCACGCCGCCCACCATATGAGCCGACCGGCAACCCGCCACCGATCACTTTGCCCAGCGTGGTCAAATCCGGTTTGACGTCATACAGCGCCTGCGCACCGCCGGGGTGAACGCGAAAGCCGGTCATCACTTCGTCGAAGACAAGCAGGGCGCCGGACACCGTTGTTACGTCGCGCAGCCCGGACAAGAAACCCTCCATCGGCGGCACGACGCCCATATTGCCCGCCACCGGCTCGACAATCACGGCGGCGATGTCACGCGGGAACTGCTCGAAGAGTTTCTGCACGGCGGCGAGATCGTTGTATGGCGCGACAAGGGTATCGGCGACGGTGGCTGGCGGCACGCCGGGCGAATCGGGCAGGCCGAGCGTCGCCACGCCGGAGCCGGCCTGTACCAGCAGCATATCGGCGTGGCCGTGATAACAACCCTCGAACTTGACGATCTTGTTCCTCCCGGTGAAAGCGCGCGCCAGGCGCAGCGCGCTCATCGTCGCCTCAGTGCCTGAGTTGACGAAACGCATCATCTCGACGCTCGGCATGAACTGCTGGATCAGTTTCGCCAGTTCGAGTTCGAGCGGACTCGGTGCGCCGTAACTCGTTCCGCGCGCGGCGGCCTCGGCCAGCGCCGCGACCACGCGTGGATGCGCGTGCCCAAGGATGAGCGGTCCCCACGAGAGAACGTAATCCACGAAGCGATTGCCGTCCACGTCGAAGAGATACGCGCCCTCGCCGCGATCAATGAAGAGCGGTTGCCCACCGACGGCGCGGAAGGCGCGCACCGGTGAGTCCACCCCGCCGGGGAGCAGGGTGAGCGCTTCGGCGAAGAGTTGAGTCGAGCGTTGAATGTTCATCTGCGTTCCTGAGAATTGAACCGCGAAGCCGCGAAGACCGCGAAGATTTTGTGAAGTTCTTGGCGTTCTTCGCGGTTAAGGTGTGAGCAGCGCAAGAACTTTCTCTGCCGCTTGTTCCCCCGAGGCGATGCAGTCGGGGATGCCGATGCCGCAATAGGCGTTGCCGGCGACGAACAGGCCGGGGTGTGTGGCAAGACGTTCCTCAATCACCGCCAGCCGGTCGAGATGACCGAGGGTGTACTGCGGCATGGCCTGCGGCCAGCGGAAGATGCGGGACAATGTCGGCGGCGCGGTGATGCCCAGCGTGCGCCGGAGTTCGTCGCGCACCAGGCCCAACAGATCGTCATCTGTGCCGTCGAGTAGAGACGCAGCATGCTGCATCTCTCCGCTTTCGGCGCGGCCAATGAACGCGCGGATCAGACCGTATCCCTCGGGCGCGCGGTGCGGGAACTTCGTGGAAGTCCAGGTGCAGGCCAGGATTGAACGGCCCTCGGCGCGCGGGATGATGTAGCCGTAGCCGTCCAGCGGGCGCGGGATGTCGGCGAGGGGAAACGCCACTGAGACGGTTGCGGTTGAAACGTACGGAATGCTGCGAAGCGAAGCGGCGAGTTGAGGATCGAGGTTGGAGATCAGATCGGCGCTGGCGAAGGCCGGCGTGGCGAAGATCACGGCGTCCGCCGGCAGCCAATCTCCACGCGAAGCGTCCAATACCACTCTGTACCCCGCCGCCGCCGCTTCCACCCGCCTGACGCGCGTCCCCCGCCGAATTTCGACGCCGCCCAGATTCTCTTCGAGCGCCTCTACGATCTCGGCCAGGCCTGTGGTGGGCGTGATGAACGCCGCCCATTTCCGCGTCGCCGCTTGCGGCGCGGGGGTTCTCTTTTTTACGGCGAGCATTCCCTTGATCAGTCCGCCGTGTTC
>JACQED010000195.1 GCA_016200785.1 Chloroflexota bacterium | reverse complement strand
GCCCGTGGCCGACGAGAATCTTGTCCACAACCTCGAGCACGGCTACGTCGTCATCTGGTACAACTGTTCCGGTCTGGAGTCGAGCGCGTGTGATGATCTGCAACAGAGAATTCAGGGCGTAATGGATCGCGCCGGGAGCGCGGGCGTTCTCGGTGGCTCGTCCAAGTTGATCGCCGTGACTCGCCCGACGTTGGACGTTCAGGTCGCGGCGACGTCGTGGGGGCGGATGCTCAAACAGCCGGCGCTGGACGAACGGGAACTGCTGGCTTTCATCAAGGATTTCCGCAACAAGGCGCCCGAGGGCACCGCGTCGTAATAGAGGCGCAACACCAATTCGTGTTGGCGGTGAGGAGCCAAGCGCATGCCGGCGAACGCAATCCGAAGTAAAGAGCAAGATATGCCTGACAACCTTGCGGCACAGCCGCTTTTGACCGAAGCGACTCCGTCGCTGCGGCTGGCGACCTTTCTGCACGCCGTCCTGTTCGTCTTTGGATTCTCGTTGGTGTTCATCGTCGGCTGGGGCGGTGCGGCGACCTTGCTCGGGGGACTGTTCGGCGCGTATAAGGCCGCGCTCGGCACGATTGGCGGTGTGGTCGTCATAGTGTTCGGCCTCAGCACGCTCGGCGTGTTGAAAATCCCGTGGCTGCACTACGACACGCGCCTGCAATGGCAGGCCGGGCGGCGCAACGGCTGGTGGTCCTCGGCGCTGATGGGCATGTTCTTTGCCGCCGGGTGGACGCCGTGCATCGGCACGACGCTGGGCGCGATCCTCACGCTCGGCTTCAGCCAGCAGACGTCCGGGCAGGCGATGGTGCTCGCCAGTGGGTACGCGCTGGGCCTCGGCCTGCCGTTTCTCGCCCTCGGTCTGGTGATGGATCGGGCCGCCGAATTCCTGCGCCGCTTTCGGCGTCACTTGCGAAAAGTGGAAATCGCCAGCGGCGTGTTCTTGATCGTCATCGGCCTGATGATGGTCACCAACCGCATCACGTTGATCGCGATCTGGGCGCAGCGCAACCGCCTCTTCCTCGACCTGCCCCTCGGCGGCGCGGTGACTCCCACCTACCTGATCGCCGTGCTGGCCGGGTTGATCTCGTTCCTCTCCCCGTGCGTCTTGCCGCTCGTTCCGGCTTACCTCGGCTATCTCAGTGGGCGCGCGTTCGGCGGCGCGATGACGCATACCAGCCAATGATCAGCCATCTATACAAAGACACCCGCAGCTGGAACACGCTGATGGCGGTCGTCCTCGGCCTCGGCCTGCTGTGGACATTTCTTTCGCGCGTTCCACCGGCCACGACCACAGGCGGCGCGCCGCCCCCGAGTCCGCGCGAGGGATTCTCCGCGCCGGATTTCACGCTCGACTTGCTCGGCGGCGGACAAGTGACGCTCTCCCAATTGCGCGGCAAAGTCGTGATGGTCAACCTGTGGGCCTCGTGGTGTCCGCCTTGCCGCGCCGAAATGCCGGCGATTGAAAAGGTATACCGGACGCACAAGGACTTGGGGTTGGTGGTGCTCGGCGTGAACACCACATTTCAAGACACCGAAGCCGAAGCCGCCACCTTTGTCCGTGAATTCGGCCTGACTTTTCCCATCCCGCTCGACCGCACCGGCGCGACGAGCAATCGCTACCAACTGCGCGGCTTGCCCACCACGTTCTTCATTGATCGCCAGGGCGTCATCCGATCGGTCGTGATCGGCGGGCCGATGAGTGAAGCCCTGATTCAGTCCAAAGTCGAAGACCTGCTCCAACAAGCGCCGTAATTGGGATTTGGCATTTGGGATTTCGGATTTAACATGTTCCCCTTCCTGCGCCTCGGCCCCTTCCTTCTGCAACTGCCCGGCCTCGCTCTGCTCGCCGGGGTGTGGCTCGGATCGTCGCTGGCCGAAAAAGAGGCGGCGCGGATAAATGTCGAGACGCCACATGTGGCGTCTCTACCCGCCGCCATCTACAACCTGATCTTCTACGGCCTGATCGCCGGGATCGTCGGCGCGCGGCTGACCTACGCCGCCCGCTACTTGAGCGCCTATCTCGCCAACCCACTCAGCCTGTTCGCGCTCACGCCCAATACGCTCTGGCCGGGCGCCGGCCTCGTCATCGGCATCGCCGTCGCCGCGCTCTACGGTCGGCGAAAGGGATTGCCGTTCCGCCCCACCCTCGACGCGCTCGCGCCAGCGCTGGCCGCATTCATGGCCGCGCTCGGCGTGGCGCATTTCCTCAGCGGCGATGCGTTCGGCGCGCCGGCCTACGGGCCGGGCTCGGTCGCCCTGCCGTGGGCCATCTATCTGTGGGACGATTACCGCCATCCCACGCAGATCTACGAGACGCTCGCCGCGCTGGCTGTGCTCTTCATCACGCTGAAGCGGCCTCTAGCGCAGCCGGGTGAGGGATTGAACTTCCTGCTGGTTGTGGCGCTCTCGGCGGCGGCGCGCGTCTTTCTCGAAGCCTTCCGCGGCGACAGCGTAATCTGGGCCGGGGGATTCCGCGCGGCACAAGTGATCGCGCTCTTCGTGCTGGCGGCGTCATTGTGGTTGATGAGAGTCCGGGCACAGCCGACGACGCTGTCAGCGGTCGAAACATGAAACACGATTCGTCACTCGCCGATACGCAACCCTTCCGCCAGAAGCGATCGTGGCAGTGGTTGCTGTACCTGCTCGCCGGCCTCGCGCTCGTGGCCGCGTTAGCGTGGGCCACGCTCGACGTGGTGCGCCAAGCCCCGTCACGGGACACGACTGCCGACCTCGGCCCGTATGGGTTGATCACCATTCGGTTTTCCACCGATCCGAACCCGCCGCTCCCCACCGGCACGGTCACGTTGCGCTTCATGCCGATGGACTCGCGCCAACGCCCGGTCGCGCTCGACGGCCTCTCGTTCGAATATGGCCGCGAGGGCAGTGATCGTCCGGCCAGTTCGGGCGAGGCGCAACTCATGTCCGACGGCAGTGGCATGTACATGGGCGGGGCGCAGTTTCCCGAAGTCGGCAACTGGTGGGTGCGCGTGCGCCTCGCCAAAGGCGGCCAGCAGGCCGAAGCGCGCTTTCGGTTGTACGTCGAACCGGCGCAATGAGTATCGCACCCGCCAATCGGCGCATAGAAGAACAGGCCAAATAGCGCTTTTCAGTGGGCCCTCTTTTCGTTATCCTCAGGCTGTGCCTTCCCTGTCCAGACGCGACTTCCTCAAACTCACCAGTGCAGCGCTGGCCGCCGCCGCACTTCCGGCTCAGACCGTCCTTGCCCAAACCGGATCATTGGGAAGAGTGCTGGTGCGTTCGGCCAGCCTCTTCGCCGCGTCGGACTACGCCTCTCAGCGTCTCGGCTCCGTCCGCTTCGACGACCTCGTGACGATACTCGGTCAGGCCGAAGGGCCGGGCCTCTATCGCCACAACCGAATTTGGTTGCAACTCGAAGGCGGATACATCTATTCGTCTTTCGTCCAGCCGGTGCAGTGGATCAAGAACGCACCGACGCTCGACATCGGCGGCGGACGGTGGGGCGAGGTGTCCGTCCCATTCACCTACGGATACGGTTCGCCGGCCGCCGTGGGCTATGGGCGAAAGTTGTACTACAGCGCGGTCTTTCGCGTCATTGGCGCACAGGCCGACGCGAGCGGCGCGATCTGGTACATGCTCGGCAACAACGCGAACACCTTCTACCGCTGGGTAATGGGCGAGGACATACGGCTGATCCCGCCGGAAGAGGTCTCGCCGATCTCGCCCGATGTGGCGGATAAAAAGATCGTCGTTGACTTGCGGGCGCAGACGGTGACGGCGTTCGAGAACGGCAACCCCGTGTTTTCCAGTCACACCTCGACCGGCACGGTCTTTTCCGACGGCGCGTATTACACGCCGCGCGGCAAGTTTCGCGTCCTGTTCAAGCGCTACTCGCGCCACATGACCGGCGGCCAATCCGAAGAACGTTACGATCTGCCGGGCGTGTCGTATCCGGTCTACATCACGTGGAGTCGCGTGGCCCTGCACGGCACGTACTGGCACAACAACTTCGGCACGCCGATGAGTCACGGCTGCATCAACCTGCCCCCGGCGGCGGCGCAGTGGGTGTTTCGCTGGACGCGCCCGATCGCCGGCTACGATGCCATCGAGACGCCGGAGTGGCCCGAAGACCCCGGCACGCCGGTGGAAGTGATCGGGTAGTCCGTGTCCGTTCAACACATTGCCCGGCGGCCCGCCCGACCCCGCCTGCCGCACTGGCTATGGTTGATCGGTGGCGCGATGGTGATCTCCGCTGGCGCGTTCGGCGCGGGATTTCTGTACAACTATCCACCGATCAACTGGCGGATTGTCTCGCTCGGTGCGCGCTTCCGCGATTTGCTCAAGCCGCCGCCCGAAACCATCCCCACCCCCTCCGGCCCGGTGGCCGCCGCGCCGACGTTCGCCATCGTTCCCGCCACCGCGACGCCCGCTCCAACGGCGCGAAATGAGAACGAGGAATCAGGAATCGCAATCGTCGCAACTCCTACTTCGCAACTCGCCATTGAACCGTCGCTGCCCCTTCAGCCCTCACCCTTCATCCCTCAGCCTTCCACGGACTTGCCGCGATCATTCAAACTGACCGGCGCGCGGCAGGAATATCAACTGCTCAACAACTGCGCTCCGGCCACGCTCGCCGCCTATCTCACCTACTGGGGCTGGCAAGGGGCCGAGCCGCTCGCGCCGGGCAAAGACGTGCGCTGGCAGAAGGACATCGCCGCCGTCGTCAAGCCTATCCAGCGCGACTACAACGTCATGGCTTACGAACTGGCCGACTATGCCGCCGACTACGCCGGGCTGAATGCCGTCGTTCGCTACGGCGGCGACATTGACACCGTGCGCCGCTTCGTCGCCAACGGTATCCCGGTGATGATCGAACGCGGCTTCCGCGAGGAAGAGCACAGGCAAGCCGGCGAGGGCTGGATGGGGCACTACGGGCTGATCACCGGCTATGACGACGACTCGCGCGCCTTTCTCTTGCAGGACTCGTTCAAAGGCCCGAACTACTGGCGCAGTTACAACCAGATCATGGCCGACTGGCAGACATTCAACTACCTGTACCTGATCGTCTACCCCGCCGACCGCGCGGCCGGCGTGCTGAATCTGCTCGGCCCGGACGCGGACGAAACGACCAATTACCTGAATGCCCTGGCCAAAGCCCAGGCCGAGACGCAATCCCTGCCGACCTACGAAGGGCAAGCCTTCGCGTGGTTCAACGCCGGCACGTCGCTCAACTTGCTCGGCCGCTACGAAGAAGCCGCGCTGGCCTACGATCAGGCCCGCTCGTACAACGTCCTCCCGTGGCGCATGTTGTGGTATCAGACCGGGCTATATCGAGCGTACTATCAGGCCGGGCGATACGACGACGTAATCGCGCTTGCCGACAGCGTCCTGAATGTGGTCAAAATCGAAGAAAGTTACTACTGGCGCGGCTGGGCGCGGTATTCGCAGGCGGACGTCGAGGGCGCCGCCGCCGATTTTCGCGCCGCGCTGGAGGCCCACCCCAACTGGGGGCCGGCGCTTGAGGCGTTGAAGACGCTCGGAGTGTCGCCATGACTCTTTCCCGCCGCGACTTTCTCAAACTCACCAGCGCGGCGCTGGCGGCGACCGCTTTCGGCCAACTGCCGCCCGAGGACATACCCCGCACCCAGACCGGCCTCGGCCGCGTGCTGACGTGGGGCGTCTCGGTGCGCGACGCCCCCTCGCTCGACGGCCACGTCGTCGGCTATCGCACGCTCGACGAAGTGATCCCTATCTTCGGCACGGCGCTCGACCCCGACGAGGCGCGCTACAACCGCGCGTGGTTTCTCACCCGCGACGGCTTCATCCACTCCGGCCTCGTCCAGCCCGTTGCCAACTTGATCAACCCGGTGGTTGATCCGGAGCTCGGCCGGGGTGGAGTCGTGACCCGCCCCTACCCCTTCCTCGGCGAAGTCACCGTGCCTTTCACCGACGCGCGCTTCGGCCCGGAAGATCGGGGCGGCGTGGCCTATCGCATGTATTACAGCACGACGCATTGGGTATACGACATCGTCACGGGCCGCGATGGCCTGTGGTGGGACAGAATCTTCGACGACGCCAAGTTGTACTTCTACTACGTCCGCGCCGTTCACCTGCGGCGCGTGCCGCCGACCGAGTTCACGCCACTCATGCCCGAAATCGAGGACAAGCGCGTCGAGGTGGACTTGAGCCGGCAGACGGTGATGTGCTACGCGAACGGCCAGCCGGTGATGACGACGCGCGTGGCGACCGGCCTGCCGCAATTCGCCACGCCGCGCGGCGATTGGAAAGTGCGCCGCAAGCGGCCCTCGCGCCACATGCTCGGTCAAGATGACCCGGCCGCCGACCCGGACTACGACTTGCCCGGCGTGCCGTGGGTGAGTTACTTCATGGGCGGTATCTCATTTCACGGCACGTACTGGCACAACGACTACGGCGCGCCGCGCAGTCACGGCTGCGTCAACATGACGCCGCAAGCCGCCAAATGGCTCTATCGCTGGACACTGCCCGTCGTGCCGATGGGCGAGCAAATGGTCGCCGGTGCGGGGACACAGGTGATCGTATTTTGAATTTGGGCTCTACCGGATCGAACGGGAATCTTTGCCACGAATTACACGAATTTTCACGAATTCGCCGCCCTTTCGTGTAATTCGTGAAATTCGTGGCAGGGTTTTCCCGCCCAAGCCGGAAGAGCCAATTTGACAACGGAGAAGACCATCATGCCCAAACGTTCACGCCGACACGTCGAACTGACGCCGAAAGAGGCGGCTTCGTCGGCCGCCGCTATTGCCACGTTCGTCGGCTTCCTCGTCTTCTACTTCTTCGGCGAGGCGCTGCTCAATCCGAACATCCACCCGGAGCACTGGCTGGCCGGCGGGATCGGCGGCGCGGCCAGTTACGGTGTTGCCTACGGCATCGTCTATTGGCGGCGCACCCACGCCTGAAGCGAGACGCAATATGCCAAGAACACTCGGCCGTCGTGACTTTCTCAAACTCGGCGGCGCGGGCCTGCTGGCCTCTGCGTTTCCTTATGGCGCCACTGTCGCCAGCGACCGGGCGATTTTTCTCGGCCGGATCATCAGCAACCAGTACATCTTCGACCGGCCCACCGAAGAGTCCGACCGCCTCGTCAAGTTGAAGGCAGACGACGTGATCAACGTCTACGAAAAGTTGACTCTGCCCGACCAACTGCCCTACGACCGCAACTGGTTCCGGACCGACGGCGGCTACGTCAACGCCGCTACGGTACAGCCCGTCCAGCGCAGGGTGAACCGGCCACTGACCGAAATTCCCGCGACCGGCTTGCTCGGCGAGATCACCGTCCCCTTCGCCGACGCGCGCTGGTATCCCGGAAACGACGCGCCAATCGCTTACCGGTTGTATTACGCTACCACCTACTGGATCAAAGGGCGCGTGGCCGGCGACGCAGGGAGCGTCTGGTACAAACTGTGGGACGACTTGCTCAAAGATTACTACTACGTTCCCGGGATCACGGTACGCCCGATCTCCACGAGCGAACTCACGCCACTCTCGCCCGGCGTGGCCGACAAGCGCATCGAAGTCAACCTGACCCGACAGACGGTCGAAGCCTTTGAGGGCGAACGCTCGGTGCTCAAAGTGCCGACTTCCACAGGGCGTATGTTCCCGCGCGCCGACGGCGGCTGGGACGACTTCCGCACGCCGGCCGGCGAGTTCATTATCCAGCGCAAGCGCGCTTCACGGCACATGGCCGCGACCGACCTTGTCGCCAGCGATGGCTACGACCTGCCGGGCGTGCCGTGGGTATCGTACATCTTGTGGTGGGGGATTTCGTTTCACGGAACGTACTGGCACAACGACTTCGGGCGGGCGCACAGTCACGGCTGTATCAACCTGCGGCCCGAAGACGCCAAGTGGGTGTTCCGCTGGTCGCTGCCCGTCGCCCCTTACGGCGAAGAATATGTCGTCGGGCCGGGGACGAAGGTGATTTCGTTCGTCGAGGAGTGAAGGGTCACAGGTGGGTGTGGATCAATCGGCGGGCGGCACGCTTTTGCAGAGAGGTGATCATCAGCACCAGGCCGAAGGCGGTCGCCTGCAAGAGAACAATCGTCGCGCCAGAAGACACATCCACGTAGTAACTGAGATACATGCCGATCAGCCCAGTGACCGCACCGATGAGCGTGGAGAGGACGATCATCCGGTTGAAACTGTCGGTCAGCAGCCGGGCGGTGATGGCCGGGATCACCAGCGCCGCCGCGATCAGCGTCACGCCAAGAATCTGCATCGAGGCGATCAGCGCCGCCGCCAGCACGAGTGAAAATAGCGTGTCAATCCATTCTGTCTTGACGCCGTAGACTTGGGCCACTTCGGCGTCGAAGGTGGTGAAGAGCAGTTGCTTGTAGAGGAAGAAGATGATCGCGCCGACCATCAGCGTCACGGCGGCGACCACGAGCACATCCTGCCCGGTCACGCCCAGGATGTTGCCGAACAGCGCGGCGTCGAACGAGCGGGTGAAGCGCCGATAACGGCTGATCAGCGCGACGCCGATCGCGAAACTGGCGGTCGTGATCACGCCGATCGCCGCGTCGGCGCTGATGCGCGTGCGCCGCACGGTCTGGTTGATCAGCACCGCCGCCAGGAAACCCCACAACCCGGCCCCAAGGTAGAAGTTCCAGGTCATCACGAACGCCACCACCGCCCCGCCGAAGATGGCGTGCGACAGCCCGTGGCCGATGTAACTCATGCCGCGCAGGACGATGTACACCCCGATCAGTCCGCACAGCCCGCCCACCAGCACGGCGGCCAGCGTTCCGTTCCGAAAGAATTCAAACTGAAACGGTTGAAGAAAGACGTCCATTGTTCGACTCCGGCGTCTGCGGCATCGCCTCGCCCGCCACCGGGTTCGGCACCAGATCGTGATAGGTGTGGCCGTGCGGCTTCTGCTGAACGAAGAGCATTCCATCCTGCCGGATGACCAGCATATCGCCGCGATAGGTCTCGTTGAGCGTTTCGGTGGTGAAGATTTCGTCCGGCGGACCTTGCGCGATCACCCGGCGGTTCAGGCAGACCACCCAGGGCAGATGCCCCGCCGCCGCGTTCAGGTCGTGCGTCGTGATCAGGATCGTCATGCCCTGCTGGTTAAGATGCGCCAACATGTGCAGCACGTTCTCGGCCGTCCGCATATCCACGCCGGTCGTCGGCTCGTCGAGCACCAACAGGTCCGGTTCGGCGATGAGCGCGCGCGCGAGGAAAACGCGCTGTTGCTGGCCGCCGGAGAGGTCGCGGATGTGCCGCCCGGCCAGGCCGCCGATTTCCAGACGCTCCAGCACTTCACGAACGCGCCGCCTGTCTTCGACGCCCGGCCACGGCCACACGCCCGACCGCCGCACCCGGCCCATCAGCACCACTTGCTCCACTGTCACAGGAAAATTCCAATCCACCGACTCGAGTTGCGGCACGTAACCCACCCGCGGCGCCGGCCGACCGTTGAGCGACTTACCGTGAACGCAGATCTCGCCGCGCGCCGGCTGGAGGACGCCCAATATCAACTTGAGCAGGCTGGTCTTGCCCGCGCCGCTCGGCCCGACCAGCGCGGCGAATTGGCCCGGATGCAGGTGAAGGCAGATGTCCTCCAGCACCGGCTCAGAGCCATACCCAAATGCCACGTGATTGAGTTCGACGAGCGGTTGCATGAGTCCCCTTTACTGCGTCTGTTCGACCGCACTGTCCGCGCCGGGCACGTTGGTGGTGTCGAAGCCGGCAATCAGCGCCGGGTATCCACCGAGCGCAGTCGCCATGATTCGCACATCTTCGACGACCAGGCCGAGGTACGAGTGGTTCGGCTCGCCGGGCCGGCCGGGCAGATCGTCGTCGCGCAGCGTGTCCACGTACTGCACGCCGGTCTCGCGGGCGATTTGCTCCAGCACCGGCGACGGGAAGACTTCCGATCCGAAGATCGCCGGGACTCTCTCTTGCTTCAATTGCGTGATGAGATTGGCGACGTCCTGCGCCGACGGCTCGGCGAAATCCGAGGGCTGGATCGCGCCGATGACATTCATGCCGTAGCGCGGGGAAAAATAAGCCCACGAATCATGATACGTCAGCAGTTTGCGGTTTGATTCTGGGATGCTGGCAATCGTCTTCTTGATGGCCTCATCCAGCGCTTCGATGCGGGCTTTGAACGCATCGTAGTTCGCCCGGTAGTAGTCGGCGTTCGCCGGATCGCGGCGGGCCAGCGTGTCGCGGGCGATCTCGGCATATCGGAGCGCATAGATCGGGTTGGGCCACAAGTGCGGATTCGGACTGCCCGCCTCTTTGGGAAACGAGAAGTCATAAATATACTCGTCGGGCGTGATGGTCTGCTCGCCCAGCAGGATGATCTCGGCGCTCGCCTTCTGATTGGCCTCGGCCAGCCGCAGCGACGGCTCTTCGAGTTTCAGCCCGTTGAGGAAAATCAGGTCGGCCTGGGCGAGTTTCTGGGCATCGGACGGCGCCGGCTCGAAGGTGTGCGAGTTGGTACCTTCGGGAATGATGCCCGAGAGGTTGATACGATCTCCGCCCACGTTGTAGATGATGTTGGTGATCGGCGAAACGGTGGTGACAACGTTCAGTTGACTAGGGGCGGCCGGCGCCGCTGGCCGTCCGCAGGCGGCCAGCAACCATCCGGCGAGGAACAGGGTCAGCAAGGTGCGATGGGGATTCACGAGAGTCTCCTTGGGCGTGAACGTGAAAAATCAGCGTTTGCCGCGCAACTCCGCACGGCGGCACTTCGGGCACAGCCCGAACAGCGCGAGATGATCCATGTCCACCGTGAACTCCTGCTCGCGCTCGATCTTAGCGAACAAGGCTTTCACCGTCTCGTGGCTGATCTGCTCCACCTTACCGCACGTCCGGCAGACGAGATGATGATGCGGCGTGTCGCCAGCGATCTCGTACACCATCCGACGGTTGCCGACATCCGCCGCGACGACTAGCCGCAGTTCACACAGGAAATCCAGCGTGCGGTAGATCGTCGCCCGGTTGACGGCCGGACTCTTGGCGCGCACGCGCTCGTACACCTCTTCGGGTGTGGTGTGTCCCCCGCCCTCACAGATGGCGTCGAGGATCAACTGGCGCTGAGGCGTGACGCGAAAACCGCGTTCGCGCATCAGGGCCGCATAATCCCACCGTTGGTGTGACATGCACTCCTCCGCTATTGCGAACAGATGCAATTACTGCTCGGTATTATATCAGATATTGGGGGCAAAATTGTAGGAAATCTCACCCGCCATTTGGCGCATGGCAGAACAGGCCAAATAGCGCTATTCGGGTCAATGCCTTTCCGCTTACAATGCGCCGCCGAAGCGCATAGAGGAAAAGTCGGAGCGTGCGGGAACGCTGGAAGATCCAACGGGCTTGACGGTGAAGCGTCATGTGTTGTTTTCAATTTTGACTCTGTGGTTCGTCGCCGGTTGCGGCCCGAGGCCATCCCCCGCCACCCCGCTTCCCACGCCGCATTTCACCTTCGCCACGCCGCCCACACCCGACCACGAGGGGACGGCGGCCGCGTTCCTCTCCGCCTGGGAGCGAGGCGATTACGCCGCCATGTACAATCTGCTCTCGCCCCTCAGTCAAGCCGCAATCACGCTCGAAGGCTTCACCCAACGCTACACCGACGTTGCCCAAGCGATGACTCAGACTTCGGTGGAAACCAGAATCCTGTCATCGCTGGCGCAAGGCACGGACGCGCAAGTCTCTTACTCCGTCACCTTCCACACCGCCGTCGTCGGCGACATCGTTTCGCGCCAGCCGATCGTCATGCCGCTGATCTATTCCAAAGGCCGCTGGGGCGTCTCGTGGTCGGACGGACTGATCTGGTCACAACTCGCGGGTGGGGATTATCTCGTCATGGACTACACCCGCCCGGCCCGCGCCAACATCTACGACCGGAACGGGCACGGCCTGGCCGTCGAGACGAACGCCGTCGCCCTCGGCATCATCCCCGGCCAGATCACCGACGAAGAGAAATTGTTGGACGCGCTCTCCAATTTGCTCGACCGGCGGCGCGAGTCCATTCAGAGTTTGTATTTCGGTGCTCAACCCGATTGGTACATTCCGGTGGGCGAGGCGTCTGCCGAAGAGGTGCAGAGCCGCCTGAACTATCTCAGCGGTATCGGCGGCTTGCAGATGAGCACGATCAAGACGCGCTACTACCCGAACGGCGGCATCGCGCCTCACGTCGTCGGTTACACCTCTTTCATTCCCGAAGACCGGCTGGCCGAATATCGAGCCAGGGGTTATCGGGGCGACGAGCGCGTGGGGATGGCCGGTATCGAAGCCTGGGGCGAGGAATATCTGGCGGGCAAGCCCGGTGGCAGGCTCAACATCTATTCGCCGTCGGGCGCATTCGTCGGCACCTTGGCGCAGAGCCAGCCGCAGGCCTCGCAATCCATCACGCTGACGATTGACCGCGATCTCCAGCAGGCGGCGCAGGCCGCGCTCGGCGAACTGCGCGGCGCGATCGTCATCCTCAACCCGAACACCGGCGAAGTTCTGGCGATGGCCTCCAACCCGGCCTACGATCCGAATCTCTTCGACCCGACCAACCCGAACTCGATCGGCCTGCCGACCGTGCTGAACGACCCGCACCGCCCCCTGCTCAACCGCGCGGCGCAAGGCACGTACCCGCCCGGCTCGGTATTCAAGATCGTCACGATGGCCGCTGCGCTCGACTCCGGCACCTACACGCCCGACGCGCGCTACAACTGCCCGGCGTATTGGACAGAACTCGGCCCGAATTTCGTCAAAGAGGACTGGACGGTGAAAGCGGGATTGCCGCCGCACGGCGAAGTCACTTTGCAAAAGGCGCTCACCGTGTCGTGCAATCCGTACTTCTGGCATATCGGCCTGACGCTGTTCAACGCCGATCCGAACTTCCTCGCCAACGAAGCGCGGGCCTACGGCCTCGGCCCGGCCACAGACATCGAGCAAGTCGCCGAAGCCGACGGCGTGATCCCAGACGCGGCCTGGAAGGAGGCGACGCTCAATGAAACCTGGAGCACAGGCGACGGCGTGAACATGGCCACCGGGCAGGGCTACGTCCTCGTCACGCCGTTGCAGATCGCGCGAATGGTCTCGGCGGTGGCCAACGGCGGCACGCTCTACCGCCCGCAACTCGTCCTCTCGATCTCGCCGCCCGGCGGCCCGCCGACTCTCACCTTTCAGCCCGAGGTCGTAGGCCAACTCCCGACCTTGCCAGAGAATCTCGCCGCCATTCAAGACGCGCTCCGCAACGTCACGCGGCGCACCGTCAACGGCGTCTACACCGGCGGCACGGCGTGGCAGGCATTCAAAGGGCTGTCCATCCCGGTCGCCGGCAAGACCGGTACCGCCGAAGACCCCGGCTCGCCGAACGGTCTCCCCCACTCGTGGTTCGTCGGTTACACGGTCAAGAACGATCCGAACAAGCCCGACATCGCCTTCGCCGTCGTCGTCGAAAACATCGGCGAGGGTTCGGAATATGCCGCGCCCATCGCCCGCCGCATCGTCGAGGTGTATTTCTTCGGACGGCCCTACACGCTCTATCCGTGGGAATCGTCGTTCGGCGTGACCGCTGTGCCGACTGAGACGCCCAGTCCATTGGAAACGCCGGT
>JACQED010000194.1 GCA_016200785.1 Chloroflexota bacterium | reverse complement strand
CGCTCGCCTCTTCGCCGACCTCCACATCGCCGATCAGCACCGCCGTCGGCGCGATGAAGGCGCTGGGGGCGACGATGGGGGTTTTGCCTCGGTGCTCAATGATCATTCTTCAACCCCGCCGCCTGCCTCAACGCCCTCGCGACGTAAACTACCACCATCTTCTTTCGATACGACAGCGCCATGTCGGTGTTGTCCAACGGCCTGGCCGGGCGAGATGCAGCCTGCGCCGCGGCCTCGATGACCTCCGGCGTCAATTTCCGGCCGATCAGGAGAGACGTTGCATGCAACGTTTCTACGGGATACGATTCGACCGCGCCGAGGACGATCTTGGCGTGGGTGCACGTGCCATCGTCGGCGAGTCGCAGTGCGACGGCCACTCCCAGGATGGGAAAGTCAAACGCGCCGCGCCGACGCAATTTCAGATACGCAGTTCGCAACCCATCGGCGGGCGGGAGGATGATCTCGGTGAGAACCTCGTGCGGCGATTTCGTGAGATACTCGATCCCATCGTCACGGTAGAGGGCCTGCGCCGGGATCGTGCGCTCGCCACTCGGCCCGACGAGGCGCAGGCTCGCGCCCAGCGCGATCATCACCGGCGCAGTGTCAGATGACGAGACGGCCCAACAGCGCTGACTGCCCGTCGCAACGAGGCAGATGTCGCCGTCTTTCTTCATGCAAAAGCCGATAGACTTTCGCCACTGATACGATTGGTTGTAGTAGTTGCAGCGCGTGTCCAAGCACAGGTTCCCGCCGATCGTGCCCATGTTGCGGAGTTGCACGGTGGATACGACGCCGGCGGCGTAAGCCAGCGCGGAATACGACTGCGCCACAACCGGATGGTGGCTGACTTGCGTGAGTGTCAACCCCGCCCCAATCGTCAATCCGCTCTTGGCGCTCCCCTCGATTCGTTTCAGTTCAGGAATGGCGCGCAGACCAACCAGCGTCGCCGGCTCGAACTGACGGCGCTTCATGTTGGGATACAGGTCAGTGCCGCCGGCGACGATCATCGCCTCCGGCCCGCGCTCGGCCAGGAGACTCACCGCTTCGGAAACGGTGCGGGGGGAGAGGTAGTCGAAAGGAGGTAAGCGGATCATGATGGATGGTGGCGGGTGTCGGGTGACGAGTGACGAATGACGTGACTCTCGTCACTCGTCACTCGTCACTCGAATCGGCTTTGGCGCTTTCGGATGTGGCTCGACACGAACCGGATCGGGAAAGGTAAACTGCGGGACACCCTTCGGCCCGACGCGCGGCTCTTTGCCCTGGGCTTTGAGCGCGAGCGCCCTCAACACTTTGTCGGGCGTGATGGGCACTTCATCAATGCGAACGCCGACGGCGTCGTACACCGCGTTGGCGAGCGCCGGCGGAACGGGCAGAAGCGGCCCCTGACCGGCCTCCTTCGCGCCGAACGGGCCGCCGGGATCGAGTCTTTCGACGATGATCGTCTCGATCTCCGGTGTCTCCAGCGTCGTCGGGCTTTTGTATTCGAGCATCGAGGGAATCTTGTGCAGGTTGCGGCGGAACTCCTGCTCTTCCATCAGCGCCTCGCCGAGGCCCATGTAAACACTGCCTTCGGTCTGCCCCTCGACGAGCAATGGGTTGATCGCCCGCCCGCAATCGTGCGCGATCCACACTTTCTCGACTTTCACCTCGCCCGTGTCCGGGTCAACATCCACTTCGACGACGCAGGCTGAAAAACTGTAGGCCGGGCTCGGCCCGACGCCGGAGCCTTTGAACGGGCCGCCGAGTTTGGGCGGCGTGTAACTGCCCATCGCGCCGAGCGCGCCGTGCGTGGCCTCAGCCAGCTGAACGGCCTCGGCGAAGGAAATAAAGCGCCGCTCGTCGTCAACGCAGTAGATAAGGTTGTCGCGCGCGGCGAGCGACTCCGGCGGCAGTTCGAGTTTTGCGGCGGCGGCCTCGAAGAGCAGTTTCTTCAATTTCTCCGCCGCCTGAATCGCGGCGTTGCCCATCATGAATGTCACGCGGCTCGAATAGCTGCCGAGGTCAATCGGCGTCAGGTCGGTGTCGGCGGTGGTGAGTTGAATGTTGTCGAGGCTCACGCCCAACACTTCGGCCACGGTGTAAGCCAGCACCGAATCCGATCCCTGGCCGATGTCAATCTCGCCGCACAGCACCGCCACGCCGCCGCCCCGGTCGAGTTTGATCTGCACAGAAGTATGCGGCATTTTGTTCCAGTAGATCGCCAGGCCGGCGCCAGTGAGATAACTGCTGCACGCCAGTCCGACGCCTTTGCCAAACGGCAAGTGGCGATGTTTCTCGTGGAAGGCCGAAGCCGCCACCACTTTGTCCAGACATTCGCCGAGGCCGCAACTGGTGATCCGCAGATGATTGACGGTGTACGAATTCTCGTCCACCAGAAAATTTCGGCGGATGTCCACCGGGCTGATGTTGAGCGCCTCGGCGATCTTGTCGAGTTGAACTTCCATCGCGAAGCGCGGCTGGGGCGTGCCGTGACCGCGCTTGGGGCCGCATGGCGGCTTGTTCGTGAACAGCCGCATGCCCTCGAACTTGTACGCCGGAATCTTGTAAGT
>JACQED010000247.1 GCA_016200785.1 Chloroflexota bacterium | reverse complement strand
GCCTGCGGCGACCGATCGGCCCAGCGCCCGCCGATGAAATAGCCGGCGGTGAGATAGACGAGGATGAGGCCGATGATGTTCGCCCAGACGAGGTTCGACGTGCCGAAGACGTTGCCCAACAGCCGCGAGGCGGAGAGTTCGACGGCCAGCGTCGTCATGCCCGCGGCGAAGACGGAGAGCGCCAGGTAAGTGTAGGAGGGCCTCATGGGATGGGCTATTATACTCTCGTTGAGTTGCATCATTGTCGATCCGAGAATATGATTGCACCATAGCGGAATACGATGAACGCTATCACCGACGTTCCCGGCATTCGCATCGGCCACGCGCATAACGCCGAAGCGCTCACCGGCCTCACCGTCATCTTGTGCGAGGCGGGCGCGGTCGGCGGCGTGGATCAGCGCGGCGGCGCTCCCGGCACGCGCGAGACCGATCCCCTGCGCCCGATGCACCTCGTCCAAAAAGTGCACGCCGTCGTCCTCGCCGGTGGATCGGCCTTCGGCCTCGACAGCGCGACCGGAGTGGTGAAGTATCTGGAGGAAAGGGGTGTCGGCTTCGACGTTCGGGTGGCGAAGGTGCCGATTGTCCCGGCGGCGATCCTTTTCGACCTCGGACTCGGCGACGCGAAAGTGCGCCCCGACGCGGCGATGGGCTACGCGGCCTGCCACAACGCGACGGACGGGCCGATCGCCGAAGGCTGTGTCGGCGCAGGGATGGGCGCGACCGTCGGGAAGATTCTTGGCATGGGGCAGGCGATGAAGTCGGGCATCGGCACGGCCAGTATCAACTTGGGCGGAGGCGCGGTCGTCGGCGCGATCGTCGCCGTCAACGCTTTCGGCGACGTGATCGATCCGTCGAACGGCCAGATCATCGCCGGGGCGCGGGCGGCGCAGATCGGGCCGATTCACATCGGCGCGCCCGGCTACTTCGCCGACACGCTGACAGTTATGAGATCATTTGTCGGCAAGACGGCGCTTGGCTTTGCCCGTCGAGGCGACCCCGCCGGCGGCGGGGCGAGTCATACCGTGATCGGCGTCGTCGCCACGAATGCCAAACTCACCAAAGAAGAGGCCAACAAGGTCGCGCAGATGGCGCACGACGGGCTGGCGCGCACGATTCGCCCGGCCCACACCATGCTCGACGGCGATACGCTTTTCGCGCTGGCGACCGGCGAGAAAGACCTGGATGTCAATATTGTCGGCGCCTATGCCGCCGAGGCTGTGTCAGCAGCGATCTTGCGGGCGGTGAAGAAGGCGGCGCCGATGGGGGGACTACCAGCGATTTCTGATGGGTGATTTCTGATTGCAGATTGACCGTTCTCCTTTCAACAATCAACAATCAGCAATCGGCGATTTGTCACTCGTGCGCCGCTATTCTAAAGCTCTGCTTGGCCCTCTCGCCGTCTTCCTCGGCGGCCTCTTCCTCTTTGCCTCGACCCTCGCTCCCTCGGTTGTCTTCGGCGATCCGAGCGAATATACCTTTGTCCCGTTCGTGTGGGGCGTCCTCCATCCGCCGGGCTACGCCTTCCAGACACTTCTGACTAAACTCTGGCAAACTCTCATCCCGATCGGCACAATTGTATATCGAACCAACCTTCTGTCGGCGGTTGTGGGGGCGGCGACGTTGGCGCTCGTCTTTGGCGCAGTTTCACGTATCACTTACCGCGTTGAGCAATCTGCAACCCCGAGGGGGCGCTTCGCAGTCTGCAATCTGCAATCTGCAATCTTCTCCGCTGCCTCCCTCGCCTCCGCCTCGGACTTCTGGCAACACGCGATCCACGCCAACGCGCACATCGTGACGGCGACTCTGGCGGCGCTCTCACTCTTCTGTCTCCTCAGATGGCGCGCGAGTGAGAACGATCGCTGGCTGTACGCCTTTGCCTTCGTCGCCGGATTGAGTGTGACGCACCATCCACTGCTCGTCTTTTCGTTCCCGGCTTATGCCGTCTTCGTTCTCGCCGTCTGGCTCAGCCATCGCGCAGTGTCGAGCGTGGAGCGTGGAGTGCCGCGCGCGAACAATCGGCGATCCATCTTCTCCGGCCTCCGACTTCTGACTTCCGGCGTCCAACCTCTCACTGCTCACTTCCCACGTCTCATTCTCTTCTTCGCCCTCGGCCTCACCCCCTGGTTGTACTTCCCGATCCGCTCCAGCCTTGCGCCGCCGCCCGTCATCGGCCCGCACGACATGAACACCCTGGATGGCTTTCTCAATCTCGTGCTGGCGCGGGGCCTCACGGGTGTAAACCTTTTCCACTTCGGGTTGAACCAGCAATGGCAGAGGGCGATTGTCTTTTGGAGTATCCTGCGTTTGCAGTTCCCGCTCCCGCTTATCGCGCTCATTCCCCTCGGCCTCGTCTGGCTGTGGCGGCGCGACTGGCGCACCGCGATGCTGTTCACGCTCTTCCTCACCATCAACGTTCTGTTTATCTTCAACAGCGTGCAGGATGTCATGGCGTACTTTCTCGTGCCGCTGGCAGGGTTGGCGATGATGGCAGGGGTGGGGGCGGAGGCCGTATTGCGTATTGCGTCACGCCTGGTTCGTGGAGGGTGGAGGGTGGAGCGTGGAGCGTGGCTGTTGTTGGTGCTCCCGCTCGCCACCCTCATCCACAACTACCCTCGGATCTCTCTCCGCGAGAATCGCGCCGCCGACCAGTTCGTGGACAGCCTCTTCGCTCGCTTTGAAGGCAAAGGCGAACACGCGATCCTGCTCTCGGACTGGGAACATCTTACACCGCTGTGGTATCGAGAGTATGTTGGCGGACGATCAGTCGTCCCGGCTGACCTCACGCCCGTGTTCGTCTCCGGGGGGGCGAACCCGTGGGTGGAGAATATCTGGGCGCACATCGAGGACGGGCCAGTCTACGTCGTCGAGTATCAGCCTCAGATCGTCGCCAAGGGTTTCCGCTTGCGCGCCGATGGGACTCTGTATCGTGTTCTGCCGCCGCCCGCAACTGATCTGCCGGTGATCCTCCATCCCCTTTCTCTCATTGCCAGCGAAACTCAACCGTCAATCTGCAATCTG